>JANONO010000266.1:0-5533 GCA_031420875.1 Gallionellaceae bacterium
GATCACTCGGATTATGATAAGCGAATTAACAACCCCAGAGGAAAACACGCCATGCTCAAACTTTACTACGTCCCCGGTACTTGTGCGCTGTGCCCGCATATCATCCTGCATGAGGCCGGTATCAACTTCACTGCTGAAAAAGTAAACCCAAAAGACAAAATCACTGAAAGCGGCCAGGACTACAACACCATCAATTCCAAAGGCTACGTGCCTGCTCTGGTGATGAACGATGGCGGGCTGCTAACCGAGGTCGCGGTGGTCGTGCAATACATTGCCGATCTCGTCCCCGACAAAAAATTAGCGCCACGGGTCGGCACGCTAGAACGCTATCGCTTGCAGGAATGGCTGAACTTTATCTCCAGCGAAATTCACAAGAGCTACAGCCCGCTGTTCAACCCCAAGATGCCGGAAGAGGCCAAAACCCTGTTCAAGGAAAGGCTCGCTGGCAGACTCAATGTCGTAGCCAAAGCGCTCACAGGTAACGACTACCTGATGGGAAAATTTTTTACCGTTGCCGATGCCTACCTCTTTACTGTGTTGAGATGGTCGCCTCGCATGAACGTGGATCTCACGCCGTGGCCTGTGTTGCAAGCTTACATGGAGCGCATCGCAGCCCGTCCCGCGGTACGGGCTGCGATGGCGGAGGAGGGGTTGTAGTCTTCAAGAAATCATAGCTTCCGATTATTTAAAAAAGTGTTTAGCAAGCTTGTTGGTCGTTTCATCCAGGGCGGAATCGTTACACATGCTAGGCTTTCTCTGCGCTGGTGGACAATGCTATCCATTGACTTGAAATAGACTGGTCTATATACTGGTCTGAATTAAATTTGCACTGCAAGGAATAAGCATGAAAATAGAAATTGGCTCGTATGAAGCGAAAACAAAGCTTCCTGAATTGCTGAGGCAGGTAAAAACCGGTAAGAGTTTTACCATTACCAATCGTGGTGAAGCGATTGCGGATTTGGTGCCAAGCCAAGGCGCACGGACAAAAGACAAGGTTGCGGCAGCAGAAACACTCAAGGCGTTCATGCTGGCCGATCCTGTGCGTGGTGTAAACATCAAAGCTCTCATCGAAGAGGGACGTGCGTGAATTTTGTCCTCGATAACTCGGTGACCATGCGTTGGTTCTTTGGTGATGGCAAACCACGGGAACTAGCCTATGCAGGCAACGTGCTTGACGCGATGAAAAAGGCCAGTGCCATCGTACCTGTGACATGGGGGCTGGAGGTAGCAAACGTCATTGCTAGGGCAGAAGCAAAAGGCCTGGTAACAGAAGCGCGGGGCGGAGCGTTTCTTGAAATGCTGGAAGGTGTAGATATTGAAGTGGACACGGCGACATTCCATCACGCGCTGACCGATACGCTTCAACTGGCGCGGCGATACAAACTTTCCGCTTATGACGCATCCTACCTCGAACTGGCTTTGAGATTAGGCATATCCCTTGCTACGCTGGATGAAGATTTACAGAAGGCGGCAAAGAAAGCTGGCATAAAAAAGTTTAGTTGAAACACCAGTCAGAAAAGTTGCGCGGGCGATTTTAGCAATGTGTATGGAGTATTCCTTACACTAAACACTAAACTCTGTGCTGTCGGCTAATCAGCGCACTGCTCAGTGATGAATGCTAACAAATTTAACCTGTTGAATGGCCTCGCCCATTCCGTGCATGTCCGGCTACAATGCCTGCATGAAATTAGACTGGCGGGGTAAAATAAACCATGAATACCACCCTTAAAATCGGCCTAATCTCCATCAGCGATCGCGCCAGCAGCGGCATTTATCAGGATGCTGGTTTGCCCGCATTGCACGATTGGTTTACCCAAGCGCTCTGTAGCCCGTGGCAATCTATTACGCGCTTGATACCGGACGAACAAAAGTTAATAGAGGCGACGTTGATTGAGCTGGCTGATCAAGAAGGCTGCCATTTAATCTTGACCACTGGCGGCACGGGCCCAGCACCACGCGATGTCACACCAGAAGCCACGCTGGCGGTGGCGCACAAGGTGTTGCCGGGGTTTGGTGAACAGATGCGGGCGGTCAGTTTAAAATATGTGCCGACTGCGATTCTATCGCGCCAGCTTGGCGTGGTGCGCGGACAATCCCTGATTTTAAATTTACCCGGACAGCCCAAAGCCATCAAAGAAACACTGGATGGAATTTTTTCTGCGGTGCCTTACTGCATAGACTTGATTGGCGGACCGTATATCGAAACTCATTCGGAGATTGTTACGGTGTTCCGCCCCAAGTCTGCACAGCGCCCCGCCAGTTTTGCATAGCTGATCTATCCAAGTTGTTAGCTTCCTAGGTTATTGGCATGGATTAGTACAGAGCCAGTGCGTAGAATGTCGCCATGCGAAAATTATTTCATAAATTTCTACCGCACCACGACACGATAAAAAGCCAACGTTGGTTCAAGCCGTTCGCTCATTGGTTGCAGCATCCAAACCTGTGGCATTTACATCGTCGCTCGGTGGCGGGCGGCGTGGCGGTGGGCTTGTTTTGCGGGATGATGCCAGCGCCATTGCAGATGATTTCTGCAGCCTTATGTGCGGTGCTGCTACGGATCAATTTGCCAGTAGCGGTGCTGATCACGCTTTATACCAACCCATTCACCATCGTGCCCCTGTACTTGGCGGCATATAAACTTGGCGCGTGGGTGATGGGCGTACACAACGGTGCGCTGGTAACGCATCTCGCTTTTCCAGAACTGCATTGGCACAGTTGGGTGGCTGAATTGTGGGGCTGGTTGGAGATGTTAGGTAAACCGTTGCTGATCGGCGTGCCCTTGCTGGGCATGGTTCTGGCGATCATCGGATATTTTGCGGTGCGCGTGGCGTGGCGGGTGACGGTGGTGCTCAGGTGGCGCGCAAGGAAACGGGCACTCATACGGATTTAAGCATCAACCCCACATATTTTTCCACACCCTGTTCTACGCTCAAGAAAGACTCGCTATAACCGCTGCCGCGCAATGCGCTGATGTCGGCTTGAGTGTAGCTTTGATACTTGCCACGCAGTTGCGCGGGGAATGGGATATAGCTAATCAATTTTTGTTGGTGCAGTTGTGTCAAGCTTAATGAAGATTTTCCGTCAGCCTTACGCAAGGTGTTGACAACGGCCACAGCAACATCGTTGAAGCTCTGTGCCTTGCCAGTGCCTAAGTTGAAAATACCTGATTGATCGGGGTGTTCGAGGAAATACATGTTGGCCTTGACTACATCTTCTACCGAAATAAAATCGCGCACCTGCTCTCCATCCGCATAGCCGTCGCATCCTTCAAACAGTTTTAGGCAACCTTCATTTTGATATTGATTAAAGAAATGAAATGCGACCGAAGCCATGCGCCCCTTGTGTGCTTCACGCGCGCCATAGACATTAAAATAACGCAGTCCAACAATCTGCGCGCTGCGCTGTGGCCAATGGCGTTTCACAGCCTGATCAAATAGAAATTTTGAATAGGCATAGACGTTGAGCGGGGCTTCGTATTCACGGCTTTCTTTGAATATTTTTCCAGCGCCATAGACCGAGGCAGAAGAGGCGTATAGCAGAGGAATATCTTCGCTCTGGCAGTAATCGAGCAAATCCATGGAATAGCGGTAGTTGTTTTCCATCATGTAACGACCATCGCTTTCCATGGTGTCGGAGCAAGCGCCTTGATGCAGCACCGCTGCGACCTTGCCATCGAAATAGCCTTGTTGCAGATGGCCGATAAATTCACTCTTGTCCATGTAATCGGCGATGTCGCAATCCGCCAGATTTTTGAACTTGTCGGCGTGTTTGAGATTATCCACGGCGATGATGTTATTTTCGCCGCGATCGTTTAGAGCCTTGACCAAGTTTGAGCCGATAAAACCGGCAGCGCCGGTGACGATGGTGTACATGTGTGCTCCTAAGGCAGGATGTAAGGATATAGGATGCAGGATGCAGTTAAGCCAAACAACAAGTTTTTCCGCATATCATCACCTCCAGTATCCAGTATCCCGTATCCTAATTTTCCATATCCTGAATGATTTCTTCCCGGCTGACCACCGCCGTGCCCAGTTTTCCCACCACAATGCCCGCAGCGCGATTGGCAATACGCATGGCATCGCGCATATCTGCGCCACTGGCCAGCATGGTAGCCAAAGTAGCAATCACGGTATCACCCGCACCGCTGACATCAAACACTTCGCGGGTATGGGTTGGCTCATGCAGCACTTCGTTGGCGCGAAACAGACTCATGCCGTCCTCGCTGCGCGTGACCAGCAGCGCCTCCAATTGTAATTCAGTACGCAGTTTTTCCGCCTTGCTATTGAGTTCGGCTTCGCTTTTCCAACTGCCTGCTACTTCACGGAACTCGCTGCGATTCGGTGTGAGCAAGGTCGCACCGCGATACCGCTGATAATCATCGCCCTTGGGATCTACCAGCACCGGCTTGCCTGTGGCTCGCGCCAGCTTAATCATCTCAGCGATATGCGTCAGCCCGCCCTTGCCATAATCCGACAGTATCACCACATCAGCTACTGGCAACTGCGCGCGAAAATCGGCTAGCTTGGCGTGTAACACTTCATGGCTAGGCTGCGTCTCAAAATCTATGCGTAACAACTGCTGCTGGCGCGCGATGGCACGTAATTTGATAGTGGTAGAAATGGTGCGGTCGCGCTGTAACAAGGCACGTACGTTGCCCTGTTCAGTCAATAATTTTTCCAGACAAACACCCGCTTCATCATCACCCACCACTGACAACAAGGTGCATTGCGCCCCCAGCGCAGCCACATTGCGCGCCACGTTAGCTGCACCACCTGGACGTTCTTCGACTCGCCCAACCTTGAGCACCGCTACGGGTGCTTCTGGTGAAATACGCTCGACATCGCCAAACCAATAGCGATCTAGCATCACATCGCCGACGACTAGAATTTTAGCCTTGTCAAAGGTTGGCAAGGCAAATGATGGCAATTTTTTCATTACAGCCCCTCTATTTCTTTAGCAATATTTTTGAGCGCTAGCTGCGGTTCAACTGCTTGCGTAATGGGTCGCCCAATAACTAGATAATTGGCACTGCTTTCCAGTGCGGCACGCGGCGTCATAATGCGCGATTGGTCATTGGCATCGCTGTTTGCCGGGCGTATGCCGGGCGTGACCAGACAAAAATCCGCACCGCAATGGCGGCGCAGCAGCGCAGCTTCTTGCGCGGAACACACTACGCCATCTAGTCCGCTATCGCGCGCCAGTGTTGCCAAGCGCAATACCAATTCGGCAGGCGGGGTATTGATACCAAGCTCGGATAAGTCCTGCTGCGCCATGCTGGTCAGCACAGTCACCGCCACCAGCATGGGAGGTTGCGCGACATTTGCCATTGCCTCATGTGCTGCTTCCAGCATTTTTCGGCCACCTAGTGCATGTACGTTTACCATCCACACCCCTAATGCTGCCGCTGCTTTGCAGGCTTGCGCTGTGGTATTGGGAATGTCGTGGAATTTCAGATCGAGAAAAATTTCAAAGCCACGCCGCATCATTTGCTCAAGCAGTTGCGGCCCGGCTACGGTAAATAATTCCTTGCCTA
>JANONO010000267.1:0-4730 GCA_031420875.1 Gallionellaceae bacterium
GAACCGTACCGTGTAGCTCACTTGCAGACAGCCGCCTTGCGTGTGCGAGCCAGCGTTTTATCGAGTCCGGCCAGCACCGCTTCCGCCGAAACATATTTGCCTGACAGGCGCGCTTCATCCCGCGCTGCCAACCCGCGGGCGACAAATTCCTGTTGCATCGCCCGGCGCTGGATGTTGTATTGAATTGCTTCCAGCACAAAACCGGAAAGTGTTTCCCCTTCTACGAGTGCCGCCTCGGCTGCGGAACGCATTTCTTCGCTCACCCGCAACGGCGGGAAGGTGGAAGTTTTGGTTGTGGTTTTAGCCGTTGTTTTCATGGCGTAATCCTTTTTGCATTGCAGATGCGATGCAGTATCGTCCCAGCCAAATAAAAATGCAAATGGAATTAAATGGGTTGGATTCCCCCTGATTACCAATTCTCATGACGCTCGCGACGCCCTGTAATGAGTGGAATTGAACTGGCGACTCACCTTTCATCAGTCATTAGGTAAGTGTCTTAAATAACCTCAACTCTACCGGGTCGTATAGCTGGCGGATCGCAAGGCTGGCGGGGCATCTATTTCAGCTGTGGAAATTCAATCGCGGATTTGGGCGCAACGAGTTTGCAATTCTTAGAGGTGTCCTTATGTATAATCTCCTGTCGGATTGATATTTGCGCCAGCGTTTGAAGCGCAATATTTTCCTCGAAGGTCTAGATTCAGGCAAAGAAGATTAAATTAGATGAGTGAAACAACAAATAGTACAACGGCTATTTCAGCTTTAATAGCACCGACACGCATGGGCGACTATACCGGAATCCTGCCGAGTCAGAAGATTCAGGAGATGCTGAATAGTGGCGAAATCAAAACGCTGATGATGCCGCCAGATCACGACCAAATCCAGCCCGCCAGCATAGACCTGCGCCTGGGAGATTACGCATACCCCGTAGATACGAGCTTTCTTCCCGGCAAGGGCATGAGCGTGCTCGATAAAATGAAGCAGCTTGATGACAGGTTTGCTGATTTCAAAATTGATCTTGGCAAAGGCGCTGTTCTTGAAAAAGGGCGGGTATATGTAATTCCTCTTTTAGAATCTATTAATTTGAGAAGCGACGTAGCTGCTTTTGCCAATCCGAAAAGTTCAACCGGCAGATTGGATATTTTAACGCGCTTGATTGCCGATGAAGCCACCAGCTTTGACCAAGTCAGCGAGGGTTATAAGGGGAAATTATTTATAGAGGTTGCCCCCCGCAGCTTCAGCATCGTGGCAAAAACAGGCACGCGCTTGAATCAGCTTAGATTTCGCCGCACACGGGGAGAGGGTGCAAAGCCGATCACCGCTGCAGAGTGGAAGAGGCTGCTTGATGATGGCCAGCTGGTTGATTCCAATGACCACGAGGCAAATTCACGATCTATTAAAACAGGGATGTTACCTTTCACAGTGGACTTGAAAGGATCTGGCAAGGAAGGCGACATCATCGGGTATCGCGCGAAGAAACATGCCAAACGTATAGACTTGGAAAAACGGGATTATGATCCGCTGGATTTTTGGGAAGCCATCCATTTTCACAAAACTGCTTCCCTGATCTTGGATCCCGATGAATTTTATATCCTGATGACAAAAGAGGCGATTGCCGTACCGCCGGAATATGCGGCTGAGATGTTGCCATATGACACCCGCGCGGGTGAGTTCCGAGTTCACTATGCCGGTTTTTTTGATCCTGGATTCGGTTGGAATGCCGAGAAAAATAAAGCGGGAAGTAGCCGAGGAGTGCTGGAGGTGCGATCACACGAAGTACCTTTCTTGCTTGAACATGGTCAGACGGTAGGCTGGTTACGCTATGAGCGTATGGCGGCTCGACCCGAACTTTTATATGGGCAAGACCTCAACTCGAACTACCAAGGGCAAAGCCTTAAATTAGCCAAGCAGTTTAAGCAAAGGTAAAGGGACTCTCTAAAGGGAACCTCTAATAATTCATCATTCCCGCGTAGGCGGGAATCCAGCTTGTTGATTTGACTGGGCTCTCGCCGTAGCCTGCCCTCGAAGGCTTGAATCGGGGGCGGGAGCGACGAAATATGAATTTTTAGAGATGCCCTAAAAATTCCTATCTGGTAAAATGATGACCCTAAATTAGAGTGCGTCACAGGAGTTACCATGTTTTCAGGTTTTATTGATTTGCCGTGGTGGGGATATGTTGCTGTAGCGCTGGCCTTAACCCACGTCACCATTGCCTCGGTCACCATTTTTCTGCATCGCCATCAAGCGCATCGCGCTTTGGATTTGCATCCCTGCGTGAGCCATTTTTTCCGTTTCTGGTTGTGGCTAACGACCGGCATTGTCACCAAAGAATGGGCTGCCATACACCGCAAGCATCACGCCAAATGTGAAACCGCAGAAGACCCACACAGCCCGGTTGTTTTAGGAATTAAAAAAGTCCTGTTTCAAGGTGCTGAGCTATATCAAAAAGAAGCCAAAGATCAGGAAACATTGGCCAAGTACGGCATAGGCACACCGAGTGATTGGCTGGAAAATAATTTGTACAGCAAGCACAGCATGATGGGCATCATCTTGATGCTAGTCATTAATGTGTTGCTGTTTGGGCCGCTGGGGCTGACCATCTGGGCCGTGCAGATGGCCTGGATTCCAGTCAACGCCGCCGGCATTATCAATGGAGCTGGGCACTACTGGGGTTATCGTAACTTCGCTTGCGCCGATGCCTCTACCAACCTTATTCCTTGGGGAATTTTTATTGGCGGTGAAGAGTTACACAACAATCATCACGCCTATGCTACTTCTGCAAAACTTTCCAACAAATGGTATGAGTTCGACATAGGCTGGTTATACATCCGCATATTGAAATTTATCGGCATGGCACAAGTTAAAAAATTAGCGCCCAAGGTGCGCTTGAATCTGGCTAAAACTAAATGTGACCTGGAAACTTTGCATGCTGTCATTGCCAATCGCTACGAAGTAACTTCAAAATATGCCCAGCTACTGAAGAAAACTTATTCAATCGAAATCGCTCGCATCAAATTGCACGCTTCCGACAAAATTGATATGGCGCGCATCAAACACTGGCTGCATCTGGATGAAAGCGACCTCACCCCACACCAAAAAACCAAACTACGCATCTTCTTCAAGTCTAGCAAAACGCTACAAGTCGCTTATACCTTGCGCCAAGAATTAACTGCCATCTGGCAGCGCTCAACCGCCTCCAAAGAGCAACTGGTAAAGCAACTGGAAGACTGGTGTCATCGCGCCGAAAACAGCGGCATTGCTGCCTTGCAGCAGTTTTCTAGAAACCTGCGCTGCTATGCTTAAGTAATTAATGCTTAGCAGCACTTTTTTCTGGAATTAAAAAAGTCTGTATTTTCCATATTTCAACATGGCATTATTTCAATATGGAATCCCAACAGCAAACTTTATCCAGCCTTGATTTGCAGGGTGACTATGACCCTGACTCTATGCCAGTGGAGCAGGCGCGTAAGCTGATCCGGCAATTTCTTACCCCTCTCACCGAACGAGAATTGGTGCCGCTACACGCAGCATTGCATCGCACCTTGGCGGCTGATGTGCTGTCGCCGATCAATGTCCCGCCACACGATTATTCGGCGATGGATGGCTATGCAATGCGCTACGCTGATTTGGAAAATAATGGCGCCATATTCAAAATAGCAGGCAAAGCCTATGCCGGCCACCCCTTTGCCGGTGCGGTGCAGGTCGGTGAGTGTGTACGCATTATGACCGGCGCGCTTATTCCTGATGGTTGCGACTGCGTGGTGATGCAGGAACAGGTCGTGCTTGATGGCGACACAATTTCATTGCCATTGACCATGCGGCGTGGTCAGAATATTCGCCGTGTCGGAGAAGACATACTGCAAAACTCAACGGTACTGATGCGCGGGAAACTCATATGCCCAGCCGAGATGGGCTTGCTGGCTTCGCTTGGACTGAATGAAGTGAGCGTTTATCGTAAATTGCGCGTGGCTATTTTTTCGACGGGCGATGAATTGCAGCAACCTGGTTCACCGCTGGCTCGCGGCCAGATTTACGACAGCAATCGTTATTCATTACGGGGTCTATTGAGTGAAGCAGGGATTGAAATTCTGGATAAGGGAAATATCCGCGATGACAAGGCCAGCCTCAAAGCGGCTTGTACAGAAGCTGCTCAGCAGGCCGATGTCGTCATTACCAGCGGCGGAGTGTCGGTCGGCGAGGCCGATTACGTCAAGCAACTGCTGGCAGAAATTGGCGAAGTAGTATTCTGGAAAATTGCCATGAAGCCGGGACGACCGTTCGCATTTGGAAAATTAAGTGCGGACGGGAAACACAGGGCATGTCATTTCTTCGGCTTGCCCGGCAATCCGGTAGCCGTCATGGTGACTTTTCAGCAATTGGTACACGACGTGCTACGAGTGCTCATGGGACAACAATCCAAGCCTACTTTTACTTTCAAAGTAACTTGCGTCAGCGCGATTAAAAAGACTCCAGGACGCACCGAATTTCAGCGCGGCATCCTCAGCCAAGATGAAAATGGCGGATGGACGGTGTGTACTACGGGGGAGCAAGGTTCTGGCATACTCAGTTCAATGAGCAAGGCCAACTGTTTTATCGTGCTGCCTGATACACAAGGAAATAGCGTACCGGGAGCTATGGTGGATGTGCAGTTATTCTAGGGGGCGTTGCAGGACAGGAACGACTAAAGCAGAAGCAGAGATTCCCCCGGGTGTCTATCTAACTCCCAAGGGGAA
>JANONO010000268.1:0-4758 GCA_031420875.1 Gallionellaceae bacterium
GGCTGCACCTCGACCCCAATTTCAAATCGCCCCTCGGCATCCAACAGCCAATCCAAGCGGTTGCGCGCAGTAATGCGAAGGTGATGGTTGCACTTATGGCAAACGCCGTGATGTTTTTCCAGATCAGAGTAATACAATACCTCCTGACAGGAAGAGCACTTATGCCACAAGCCTTCAGGTACATTTTTTTTGCTTTCAGCCCCTAGTTCGCGGCGTTTGATTTTTGGGGGAAGTAACTTCTGAAACCAACTCATGGCATTTCCTTTTTTACCTGTTTTTTATCTCTGGGAGCGCGGGCATCTTGCCCGCACTCTTACACTTGATCTATCGCCACGCGCAAAGTTTTCACCAATTTTCTCACGTTGGCGACGACATTTGATTCAGTTGAATTTTCGATTTCCTGCACAATACGGCTACCCACCACCACACCATCGCAGAGCTTTGCTACCGCATGCGCTGTCTCTGCATCACGAATACCGAAACCCACGCATACTGGCAACGCAAGGTGTTTTCTGAGTTGCGGAATCTTCTGTGCTATGTCACTCAAATCCAGGTTACCCGCGCCGGTCACACCCTTGAGCGAAACATAATAAACATAGCCACGCGCTTGCTTTGCGACGCGCTCGATGCGTTCATCATCAGTGGTCGGTGCCAGCAAAAAAATTGGATCGATGCCGTGACGCTGCAAGTGGCCGAATGCTTCGTGGCTTTCTTCCGGCGGAAAATCCACAGTCAGCACACCATCCACGCCCGACGCTGCACAACGCTGGGCAAAAACTTCCCAGCCCATCGCCTCAATCGGATTGCCATAGCCCATCAACACCAGTGGTGTCGTGCTGTCTTTCTTACGAAACTCGGTCACCATGTCCAACACATTACGCAGGCTGACATGATGTTTCAGCGCACGCTCGGAAGCGCGCTGTATGGTTGGGCCATCCGCCATCGGGTCGGAGAACGGCACACCCAATTCGAGTATGTCTGCGCCCGCTTCCACCAGCGCATGCAGCAGGCCAACGGTTATAGCCGGATTGGGATCCCCCGCAGTAACAAAAGGAATGAGCGCCTTGCTGTTGCGCTGCTTGAGTGCTTCAAACGTAGAGTGGATGCGTGACATATTGCCTATGAAGTTGTTTGAGAAGAGTGCATTAATATTACTGATACGCATACATCAATCGCCCACCCTTGGGGGTTAGCACATTTTGCCCACGTTCACGGGCTACCTCTATCCACAAACTCATCGCTTCCTTGACGTTGACCAATGCGGCCTCATGGCTATCTCCATGTGCCATACAGCCTGGAAGCTCAGGCACTTCTGCGACATATACAGAATCTTCTTCGCTCCAATAAATAATAATCTCATAATATTCCATCAGGCTTCCTTTCCTAATTTGTATTTGGTAACCACCGCCCTAACCTGTCTGACTTAGATACGGCTTGGCTTTTGCACCATCCCGTTGCAGATTGATCTGCACAGGTATTCCATCGAAACTAAATATGTGATGACTGCCACGAACCCGCAATGCAAAGCCTAAATACGTTAATAATCCGCAAAGCTCATCAAATTCAATATTTGCATCGGATAAGCCGCGCAGTATTTGGAACAACAATTTAGCATGTTTACTCATTCACAGCGCAATCCCCGACACACGCGCCACGGTCGCCATATCCTTGTCGCCACGCCCAGATAAATTCACCAGCAGTACTTTATCTTTGCCCATGCCCGGCGCAATTTTCGCAGCATATGCCAGCGCGTGGCTAGATTCCAGCGCCGGAATAATACCTTCAAAGTGGCACAGATCATGGAAGGCGCGCAGTGCTTCATCATCATTGATGGCAACATATTCCGCGCGCTTGCTATCTTTCAGCCAGCTATGCTCAGGCCCTACACCAGGATAATCCAGCCCGGCTGAAATGGAATGCGTTTCGATGATCTGGCCATTCTCATCCTGCATTAAATAAGTTCGGTTGCCGTGCAACACACCGACCTTGCTGTTTGTGGTCAACGGGGCGGCGTGTTGCCCGGAATCCAAGCCATGCCCGCCCGCCTCCACACCTATCAGCTTCACCCCCGGCATATCTATATAGGAATAAAACACACCCATAGCATTGGAACCGCCACCGACACAGGCAATCACCGCATCCGGCTGGCGACCCGCTATTTCAGGCATCTGCACCACGCATTCCTTGCTGACGATGGAATTGAAATCGCGCACCATCATCGGATAAGGATGCGGCCCGGCCACCGTGCCTATAATATAAAAAGTATTTTCGATATTGGTGACCCAGTCGCGCATGGCTTCATTGAGCGCGTCCTTGAGCGTTTTAGAACCGCTCGTAACCGGCACCACGGTTGCGCCCAGCAGCTTCATGCGATATACGTTTTGCGCCTGGCGCTGCATGTCTTCCGAGCCCATATAGACCACGCACTCCATGCCGTAGCGCGCCGCTACAGTTGCGGTCGCCACGCCATGCTGACCAGCACCAGTCTCGGCAATCACGCGCGGCTTGCCCATGCGCTTGGCCAGCAGCGCCTGCCCTACGGTGTTGTTGACCTTGTGTGCGCCGGTATGATTAAGGTCTTCGCGCTTGAGATAGATTTGCGCCCCGCCAAGTTGTTGCGACCAGCGCTTGGCGTGATACACAGGGCTGGGGCGACCGACGAAATGCTTGAGATCATCGTTCAGCTCGGCGATAAATGCAGGATCGTGGCGATATTTTTCATAAGCCACATTCAATTCTTGCAGCGCACCCATTAAAGTTTCGGCTACATAAATGCCGCCGTAAGGACCGAAGTGGCCAGTGCTATCGGGAAAGTTGTAAGTCAATGTTGTTAACCTCGTTGATGAATGCAAAAATTTTTCCTGCATCCTTGATGCCTTTAGTTACTTCCACTCCACCCGGCTCTACGCCACTAGAAACATCCACTGCATAAGGACGCACCTGTTGAATGGCCGATGTCACATTACCGAGCTGCAAGCCGCCGGATAAAATCACCGGCAGCGGCAATGGCGGAATCAATGTCCAGTCGAAAGTTTTTCCAGTGCCGCCCTCAATGCCTTCTACATGTGCATCCAGCAACAAACCTTGAGCAGTATGAAAACGCGCCGCGCATTGTAGCAAATCCACCCCAGCCTTAACACGAATTGCCTTGATATAAGGTTTGCCAAATTGAGCGCAGAAATCGGGCGATTCATCGCCGTGAAATTGCAGCAAATCCAATGGCACTTGCTCCAGCACCGCACGCACAAAATCAACTTCAGCATTGACGAACAAACCCACTACCGTAATAAAAGGTGGAATACCTTGCGCCAGTTGCGCTGCCTGTTGCACCGATACATAACGCGGACTTTTATCATAGAACACCAAGCCGAGCGCGTCCGCGCCGCTGTTAGCCACAGCCTGCACATCCTCAACGCGGGTGATGCCGCAGATTTTTATTCGGGTCATAATTGTTGGAGAGGTCAGCTTAAACATGAGGCAGCATTGTAAAGCATTACCACGACCGATACTTGCGGTGGCTATTCAAGAAATGGGCGTTTACAATAGCCAGCGAATCAATAGCACAACTTTTTGTAACCTTGCCCACCTAGTAAATAACTAGAAATTTTTTGGAGATGACATGCAAATTTTTGGAATGAATCGCCTGATTTTGATCGGTGTCGCAAGCTTTGTAGTGTCAGGCTGCGCCTCGATGTCCATAACCGGCTCTGCCGATGTGACTAAGAATGCCTTTGGTGCCAAGAAAAAATTTGCTGTCGTGTCCATTGCTGCGCTCAAAACATTTCGTGGGGAGCAAGGAATGGCTCAAATGTTTAAAAATAACGACGATATACCCGGTATGAACACTCAACCACTTATCAACAAACTCGGTCCAAAAATTATAAGCGCGCTGGATAAATCCAAATATTTTTCGCTAGTGCCAGAAAGCACTGTGCTGGGCAGCAAGGCCTATAAAAATTTCGCGGAAGATGAGCGGGTAATGAAAATATTGTTTATGAGCGAAACAATGAATACAGCCAGCAACTACAAATATGTCTCGGACGAAAAAAGGTTTGCGAAATTGGCTAACGACCTCGGCGTGGATGGCGTGATCGGCATCACCATGAATTTTACAATTGCGACGGGTGGCGGAGCGCTTAATATATACGGGGTAAGTTTGGGCAAAAAATCTTACAGCGCATCGGCTACCGCGATGGCTATCGCCTATAACAAAAAGGGTGAAGTCATCTGGAAAGACTCCACCACCAAGGAGGCAGAGCCAGGCGATACCAAGGCTATCGTTCTGATTGATATATCGAGTGTGACCGATACCGGATTTGAAAAACTACACCCATCTGCCATTGAAGTTGGCGGAAAAGCTGTAGATGTGTTGCTTAGCCGCTTTAATGACACCATGGCTGGCAAAGAGACTAGCAGCTTTCAGAGCGTAAAATAACCGGGCAGCAATACCCTTCAGACCACCTCTAAAAATTCATAATCCTAAGCAAGACAAGGCGCGAGAAAAATTTTAGCGCGCCGCATATGTTTTATATGTAAGCGATAAAAATTTTGGAGAAACGCCGTATTGCGACGGAGTTTGGATTTTTAGTTAAGCTATCTGCGGCAATCCCCACTTCGCATCATAAGCAATATGGCGCAAATACAAGCCATCTGGCGCAAAAGTGGGCGCGGCTAAATGACGGTTGCGGCTTTCCAGCACTTCGCGCAGCCACTGCGGCGGGCGTTTGCCCTGGCCGACATATATCAGGCAACCAACAA
>JANONO010000269.1:0-1640 GCA_031420875.1 Gallionellaceae bacterium
GCGGTAACCAACCCGCGCATATCAGACTGATCAACCGTCGGCATGCCGCCCGTTCTGCTACCCACACACTGCACGATGATTTTAGGAGCTTGTTATTGAAAAACTTGACGGGTCAATACATATCAGGATTTTGAATTTTTAGAGGCGCCCTGAAGGTAATGTTGCTATGAATGGAAATGGTTGCATGCATCAGAAAAGTGCTGCAACGCGCTCAAGGGAGGGTCATGCGCCGATCAATTTCCGCAAGGCTTCGTGATATTTGTCCGAAGTCTTTTGCAATACATCGGCAGGCACTTGCGGCGCGGGAGGTTGTTTATTCCATCCTGAAGTTTCCAACCAATCGCGCACAAATTGCTTGTCATAGCTGGGTGGGTTGCTGCCGACCCGATATTGGTCGGCTGGCCAGAAGCGCGAAGAATCCGGCGTGAGTGCTTCATCTATCAAATACAGCTTGCCGGTTTTATCCACGCCGAATTCAAACTTGGTATCAGCAATGATGATGCCCTTGGTCGCCGCGTATTCCGCTGCTTGCGTGTAGAGTGCCAGTGTGGCGGCACGCACTTCGTTGGCGCGCTCCGCACCCAACAATTTAACCGCTTCATCAAAGGAAATATTTTCATCATGCTCGCCCATCGCCGCCTTGGTGGACGGTGTGAACAAAGGCTGCGGCAGTTGTTGCGCTTCGCGTAATCCGGCAGGCAGCGGAATGCCGCACACCGCGCCAGTCTTTTGATAATCTTTCCAGCCGGAGCCGACCAGATAACCGCGCACGATGGCTTCGATCGGCAAGGGTTGCAGTCTCTTCACCACAAAGGCACGTCCAGCTACCTGAGCACGATCAGCATCGGTTTTAACAACGGACTCGGGCGCGATGCCGGAAAGGTGATTGGGAATTATGTGCCCCAATTTGCCGAACCAGAAATTAGACAGTGTAGTGAGCACTATTCCTTTGCCCGGCACCGGGCTAGGCAAGATAACATCAAACGCGGACAGCCGATCTGTTTGCACAATGAGCAAATGTTGCTCATCCACCGCATAAATATCGCGCACCTTGCCTCGGTGCAAGAACGGCAGGCTGGTCAGATTTGATTCGTGGAGTGCAGGCATGTGGATAGGCTTAGCTCAAAGGGGGAAGTATAGTGGATGCAATTGTGTCAACTTGTTTTTTCTAGCACTACGTTGGCAAGCCATGCTGTTTGCGGCTATCCTCTGCTAATAATCATCGCCCAACTCCGCATCCCACCCGTTTGCCTTGGCATGGGCAATGGCATCCTGATAAATCTTTGCATGGCGTACACGTAACTCATCCGGCAGGTGGCTGGGCAGGTGCGCGTACTTTTCCCACTCGGCATATACTTTTTCGTATAGTGCTTGCATTTGTCCGGCATCCCAGTTGGCGCAATCCTCTGCGTCAGGTATGAGTCCGAATACCCAGCCGTCCTTCACCATCTGCCCTAAATCGGTCATGCCGCCGTTTTCATCATTGCGTAGTCCAACATAGCATTGCTTCATAATTTTACCTCGTGAGTTCGGCGTTCATTTTGAGCGCATTTTGTATCGCCAGAGCCTGCAACAACGACGACTCTACACTCTCGCCCAGCACCGTGTAGTGTCCCATTTTTCGGCCAGGCCGCGCTACA
>JANONO010000270.1:0-6728 GCA_031420875.1 Gallionellaceae bacterium
GCGGGAGGGATTGACGAAGGAACGGATAAATGAAATGTGTATGGAAATGGTTCTCTACAAAGGCAAATGGATTATGCCAAATGATCCTGTCATGCGAGCGATTCTTGACCGCAAATCAAAATAGTTTTGTAATTTATTGTACTCATTTTTAATGGAGAAATAACATGACTACTGCAATCGAATATGCACTGCTGGCAGGCGCTTCCTACTACGATACGCGCGCGGGTATAAACCGTTTCCCATTGCCAGAAAACTGGGGCTACGTCTCCCGAGTTTTGCAAGATGCGACAACAGGGTTTGAAGCATCGGCCTTCACCAACGGCTTCGAAATCGTCATCTCCTTTGCCGGCACCGGGCCGTTGTGGTCGGGTGACTGGACAAACGGCAACGTCCCACTGGCATTCGGCAACCTGTCCGAGCAACTCAAACAAGCTGCGGACTATTATCTGCAAGTCAGAGCACTCAATTCCGGGGCAACCATCACCTTCACCGGCCACTCACTGGGCGGTGGCTTGGCTTCCTTGATGGCCGTCCACTTCGACGAAAGCGCGTTTACCTTCGACCAAGCTCCGCTCCGCAACTCGGCGGAGGGATACCTGTTTACCGACAGCAACGGCTTTAACACCACCCGATCTGTGGCACTGAGCTTGCGTACCTACCTTGAGGGCAGCGTGCCCGATTCGATGTTGGCACGGCTGGATGCCTACATTGTTGCGCTTGATGTTTTCAACACCAACCGGATTTGGGCAGACACCTTGGCGGCGCGCGAAACAAAAGTAACGGACATCAACGTCCAGGGAGAAATTCTGTCCTACCTGCCGTTCAGCCGCATCGGCTCGGAAGCGGACATCGCGCAGCAGAACAACATGCTCTTTCCGCAGGTTGATCTGCATTCTCAAGCCTTGCTTACCGCCTTCCTGCAAAGCAACCAGACCGCAGCAGCATTCAAGGGGCTGAACGATGTGACGTTCGAACTGCCCGATTTGTTGAAGATGATTTTTGATACTGATTTGTTTGCGCGTGATACTGACTGGCTGGCAGGTGGCAGTAATGCAGACAAACTAGGCCGCGTGCAATTCCTCAAATTTTCGCAGGCCGTGAGATACAGCCAACGCCCTATCCACAGGTGAGGTAAGACTGTTATATCAAAACCTGACCATTTTCCTGCTTTTTTCTGATCCTTCCCCCCAAGCGCTATCGCTATCCAACAAACGCTGCATGTAGCGACTGCCAAGCAGGGCGCGTTGTAATGCGGTGTCGAAATTATGCATAGTGACAGAAATCGTAGCGAGCGGTTTGCGGGTGGGGGAGGCCAGCGCGCAGCGACCGGAGCATACATACAAGTATGTGAGGATCGCGAGCACTGCCCGACCCCACCCCCGAATCGCGCAGTAGATTTACGTTGCTATGTATGGCAGGGGTGGGCGTGATAGCGATACTCATGGCAATGGCTTCGGGTTAAAATATAGGCATGCCCCATTATAAATCCGCCATGAACACCTTGGTTTGTTCACTCGTGTTGTTGTTTAGCTTCCTCAACTTATGTTGAAAGCCATTTTTCGCCTGACCTGGCGCAGTTTCAAGCACATGCCTCGAATGGCGCTAATCGGAATCTGGCTGATATTGTTTGCTGCTGCCGGATCATTGCTGACATTACGCTATTGGGTGCTGCCAGACATTGGTCGCTATCATGGCGATATTACTGCTATGGCCAGCCGTGTCATGGGTCAACCCGTGATTATTGGCAAAATTGAGGCGGACTGGCGCGGCTTACGCCCACGCTTGTTGCTTACCGATGTTCGAATTTTAGATCGGCAGGGACAAACCGCGCTGTTGTTGCCGCGCATTGATAATGTGGTGTCATGGACAACCTTAATTGCGGGTGAAGTACGCCTATACAGCCTAGAGTTTGATCGTCCTGAATTGTTAATTAAGCGTGATGCTCAGGGAGCGTTACATATTGTCGGCCTAGACTTGTCCAGCCAAATATCGGATCAAACACCCGGTCAAATTACCGCTCAGGCCGCAGATGCGAATTGGCTGTTGCAGCCGGCGCGCATTGTGGTGCGTGATGCGCGCATTACTTGGCAGGATGAGTTGCGGGGGCAAGATGAATCGCGAGCAGTGCCAACCTTGGTGCTGAATCGAGCCAACTTGATTGTCGAGAACAGCCGTTCTATCCAGAGTTTTTTGTTCACCAAAAACAGTGGCCATCGTCATCGCTTCGCTTTGCATGCACAGCCGCCAGAAGAGTTATCCGGGGATTTAGATATACGCGGTGATTTTTATGGGGAGAATTTTGAGGGCTTGGGTACTTGGAGTGGAGAGTTATATACCCAGCTAGAATATGTTGATATTGCCGCATGGAAGACATGGCTGCCGCTGCCCGACTTACTCAATCGCGGCAAGGGCGCTGTACGTGGATGGTTAGCAGTGGTGGAGGGTAAGCCCGCGCAATTTACCGCTGATTTAATGTTGACGGATATACAGGCGCAGCTTGCCCAAAATCCAGTAGATCAGGAGCAATCTACCCCAGAGCAATCCACCCCAGCACAACCCGTTTTCGAGGCGCTGGATTTGCGCGGGCGAGTTTCTTGGCGTGATGTGCAGCAGGGTTTTGAGATTTCAACCACAAAATTATCGGCGCATTTGAAAAATGGTTGGAAGCTACCCGCTACGGATTTTTACCTGAGTCTGAAAGACATCCCAGACAATCAACCAGACAATCAGCAAGACAATCAAAAATCTTCAGGCGAGATACGCACCAAGCTGTTGGATATTGGAAATTTTGCCAAATTGGCCAATTACTTTCCTGTGCCGGATGAGGTTAAAAAGCAATTGATGGAGTTTGCACCGCAGGGCGTGGTGTCTGATGTGCGGGCGAAATGGCAGGGTGATGCCGATAAATTATTAAATTATGAAGTCAAGGCGCGCTTTGATAATTTGTCTTTGCAACGGGTAGGAAAATTTCCCGGATTTACCGGTTTAAGTGGTTCTGTGGATGGTAAGGACAGCGGTGGAACACTCTCGCTAAACGCAAGCAAAATGACAGTAGATGCGCCGCTGATAATGCCGGAGCCGCTGGCCTTCGATACCATCACGGCGCAGTTGGAGTGGCAGGTGAATGATAGTGGGCTGGAGTTCAAGTTTAATAATGGCTTTCTGGCTAACGAGGATGTTGCCGGAAATTTTAATGGTAGCTATCAGGCTGTTCCGCACAGTCGTGGCCTGATAGATTTGTCCGTGCATCTGTCGCGCGCTGCCGTAGGTCAGACGGCGCGTTATATTCCTTTAGTTGCACTCAATAGCAATGCCCATGACTGGCTACGCAATGCGCTGCTGGGTGGGCAATCCGATGAATTTCGTTTGCGCCTGAACGGCAATCTCGATGATTTTCCATTCGAGGGTAACCGCAAGGGAACTTTTCAGATTCAAGCGCGCGCCACGGGCGTGGAGATGGAGTATGCCAAGCACTGGCCGCGTTTAGAAAATGGGGTGGTCGATCTGTTAATCAGCGGAAAACGGCTGGAGGTAAACGCTCCCATCGCGAAGACAATGGGTGGATATGTGCAAAAAATCAGCGTGGTTTTACCCGACATGATGAGTGCCGAAAATCTGTTGCAAGTGCGCGGCGAAGCGGCGGGTAAAACTCAGCGCGTGTTAGATTTTATTCATAAAAGCCCGCTACGCGAACTAACGGGTGGGGTTGCCGACAGTATGGCGACGCAGGGCAAAGGCTTGCTAGCGCTACAGGTGGATGTCCCTTTAAGCGGTGTCCAGCCGGTAAAAGTCTCCGGCAGTTATCACTTTCTAGATAATGACATTAACGTAGCCGGTATGTCGGCTTTGATGAAAGTGAATGGTGATCTGTTGTTTTCAGAATCTTCATTACACACCCGCAATGTCACTGCCAACATTTTGGGTGGCCCGGCCACATTGAAAATTAACAGTGGGGAGGGTGGTGTGGTGAGCATACAGGCATCCGGGCAGGCCGACCTGGACAATCTGCGTCATAGTCTGTCGCACCCGCTGTTGAATTATCTGCATGGTGGTAGCCCTTGGGTGTTAGAAATAACAGCGGCTAAAAAGCAATTTGACGTGTTGTTTACTTCGGATCTGGTTGGATTAGTTTCGGATTTGCCCGCGCCATTTTCCAAGCGTGCCGCCGAATCTATGCCCTTGCGTTTTGAGAACAAAACAGTAGCTGAACAGAAAAATCCAGAGCAGCAAAACATGCTGTCATTGCAATACGGAAAAGTGCTGGATGTTAATTTGTTGTGTAAGGTAGAAAATGGAAGTATCAATGTCGCACGCGGGCTGGTCAATTTCGGCGGGCTGGTCAATTCTAAAAATCCGGGATACTGGCCGACGCATGACGGCGTGTGGGTGTCAGGCACTGTGCCGGAATTATCGCTGCAAGGATGGGAGTCGTTGCTGGGCGCATCTGAAAACTCACCACAAATGACTATAGCCGGTATCAATCTGTTGATCCAAAAAATAAGTGGCTACGGTTATCGTATCGATGATCTGCGGATCACTGCCCGCAGTCGCAACGATGTGCTGATTACGCAACTGTCTTCCAAAGCAATTAACGGTGAGGTCAAATGGCAGCCGCAAGGCAATGGCAAGCTGACTGCTCGCATGAAAAATATATCCCTAGACAAGAATGAAGAAGGCAAGAATGAAGAAGCGAAAAGTGAAAATCCCAAGAGTGTCAATTTTACAGGCCAGCCCGTTGCCACGCCGCGCACTGCCCGTACTGAATTCCCGGCGCTTGATTTGGCGGCGGACAGCATTACCCTTAAAGGGCAGCAATTGGGCAAGCTGGAGTTGCAGGGGGAGCAACAGGGAAGTAATTGGCAGTTAAAAAATTTGATGCTGACTAATCCAGATGGTGTATTAAAGGCAGATGGAAAATGGCAAATGGGCACTGACACCGAGCAGACTCAGCTCAATCTTAAACTTGAAATCAATAATGCAGGCAATGTGTTGGCTCGTTCTGGCTATCCCAACACCGTCAAGCGTGGCAGTGGCAAACTGGATGGAAAATTTTCATGGCAAGGCAGGCCGTCAGAATTTAGCTATGCCAAGCTGGATGGCACACTCAAGCTAGATACCGGCAAGGGGCAGTTCCTGAAAATTGATCCGGGTGCCGGCAAGTTGCTCAGTATCCTCAGCCTGCAATCGCTGCCACAGCACGTTACATTGGACTTTGCCGACGTGTTCAGCAAGGGTTTTGCCTTCGACAAAATTACCGGATCGGCGCAAATAACGCACGGCATACTGACCACCCAAGATTTGAAAATTGATGGGTCAGCCGCCAAGGTGGTGATGGCCGGTCAAGTAAATTTGAACGAAGAAACCCAAAATTTACAACTGCGTATTTTTCCCACCGTGGGAAATAGCACAGCCTTGCTAAGTGCGCTGGTTGCCGGTCCGGTAGTGGGCATTGGAGTTTATTTTTTTAGCAAAATGATGAATGATCCCCTCGATCAGTTGGTGTCGTTTCAATACAATGTTAGCGGAAGCTGGGCAGATCCAAATGTCACAAAAGTGGATCGAGACAAGCTCACTGCATCACCTAAATGATAGAAAGTAGTTTTAAATGATAGATGCTAATTCCTCGCAACGGCGTATTTCTACACAATCACAAGCATTTAAGGTTGCTGCGGTGCAGATGGCCTCCGGGCCCAATGTTGCCAGCAATTTAAGCGAAGCCGCCCGCTTGATCGAGATTGCCGTCAATCAAGGCGCACGTCTGGTAGTGTTGCCGGAATATTTTCCCATCATGGGTATGCAAGAGACCGACAAGGTGGCGGTGCGCGAGCAGCCGGGCAGCGGTGTCATCCAAAATTTTTTGAGCGAGACCGCACGAAAACATAAAATCTGGCTGGTCGGGGGATCTATTCCTTTGGTTGCTACTGTGTCGGATAAGGTGCTGAATAGTTGTCTGGTGTATAACGAACTGGGTGAGCAGGTCGCCCATTACGACAAAATACACTTGTTCAATCTTGATCTAGGCAATGAGCACTACCATGAGGGACGCACGATAGAGCCTGGTCAGCAAGTGGTGGTGGTAGATAGCCCATTCGGTCGCATTGGCTTGGCAATTTGTTATGACCTGCGTTTCCCCGAACTTTTTCGCGCCATGAAAGGTGTGGACATCATCGTGCTGCCGTCGGCATTCACCGAAACCACGGGCAAGGTACACTGGGAGGTGCTGGTGCGTGCGCGTGCCATCGAGAATTTGGCCTATGTAGTTGCCGCGGCGCAAGGCGGGTATCATGTCAACGGACGCGAAACTCACGGTAACAGCATGATCGTTGATCCGTGGGGACGGGTGCTAGATCGCTTGCCGCGCGGATCGGGCATCGTGATTGCCGAGGTCAACTCAGCATATCAATCCAGCTTGCGCGCCAGCTTACCGGCGCTGTCACACCGTATTCTTAACCCGTGAATATTTTGGGTATCTTTATGGCATCTCTAAATATTCATATTTTGTTGCTCCCGTGAAGGCGGGATCCCAGTCAAATCAACAAGCTGGATTCCCGCCTACGCGGGAATGACGAATTTTTAGAGGTTCCCTTTAAAAATTCAAAATCCTGATATGTATTGACCCGTCAAGTTTTTCAATAACAAGCTCCTAAAATCATCGTGCAGTGTGTGGGTAGCAGAACGGGCGGCATGCCGACGGTTGATCAGTCTGATATGCGCGGGTTGGTTACCGC
>JANONO010000271.1:0-8810 GCA_031420875.1 Gallionellaceae bacterium
GGCCCCTGAAAAGTCTCCAGCACCACCTCCAGCGCATCCGGCGGGATGTAGAGATCCTGCGGCATTTGCAGCATAGGCTCGCCGTGGATGCGGGCGAGTGGTGGCGTCATGGTTTGCGCTTCGCTCATAGAATTAACTATAACCCAGCCCCATTGCCTCGCGCACATCGCGCATGGTGACATGAGCCAATTTGCGCGCCTTTTCGCAGCCATCGGCGATGATGTTGCGAACCAGAGTCGGGTCATCCAGATATTGTTGCGCTCGCTCACGCATGGGTTTTTGCTCTTCTAGCACGGCAGTGATGACTGGCTGTTTGCATTCGAGACAGCCTATGCCTGCGCTACGACAGCCTTTTTGCACCCATTCTTTAGTCTCTGCATTGGAATATATCTGGTGCAATTGCCACACTGGACATTTTCCTGGGTCACCCGCATCGGTGCGGCGTATGCGCGCCGGGTCGGTGGGCATGGTGCGAATTTTTTTCGTCACGCTGGCTTCGTCTTCGCGCAGGCTGATGGTGTTGTTATAAGATTTAGACATTTTCTGTCCATCCAGCCCCGGCATTTTTGAGGCCGCAGTGAGCATGGCTTGCGGCTCGGACAAGATCATCTTGCCACCGCCTTCGAGATAGCCAAACAATCGATCACGATTACCCATGCTCAAACTCTGTTGCTCATCCAGCAATGATTTGGCAGATTGCAATGCCTCCGTGTCGCCGCGTTCCAAATAGAGCACACGCAACTCTTCATACAGCTTGGCTTTTTTGCTGCCCAGCTTTTTGATGGCGGCTTCCGCTTTTTCTTCAAAGCCAGGCTCGCGTCCGTAAATATGATTGAAACGACGCGCGATCTCGCGTGTGAACTCGATGTGCGGCACTTGATCTTCGCCTACAGGCACTTGCGTGGCACGATAAATGAGGATGTCTGCGCTTTGTAATAATGGATAGCCAAGAAAACCGTAAGTGCTCAAGTCTTTCTCGGACAATTTTTCTTGTTGGTCTTTATAGGTCGGCACCCGCTCCAGCCAGCCCAGCGGGGTAATCATCGAAAGCAGCAAATGCAGTTCGGCGTGTTCCGGCACTTTGGATTGAATGAATAACGTGGCGCGCGCCGGATCCACGCCTGCCGCCAGCCAATCAACCACCATGTCCCACACGCTTTGTTCGATGATCTGAGGTGTGTCGTAATGGGTGGTCAACGCATGCCAATCGGCCACGAAAAACAGGCACTCGAACTCGCTCTGCATCTTCACCCAATTTTTCAGCACACCGTGATAATGCCCCAAATGCAAGTCACCGGTGGGGCGCATGCCTGATAAAACGCGATCAGAAAACATAAATGTGATTACAGTCCGAAAATGAATTGGATGACATTATAAGCGATGTTAATAAACGGCCTGAGTATCCACCCCAGAACTGGCGTAACCGCCATAAAAATCAGGATGAACATGCCGTACGGCTCGATCCGCGCCAACTGGAATGCCTGCCGGTGCGGCAACATACTAACGGCAACGCGCCCGCCATCCAGTGGCGGCAACGGCAGCAAGTTCAACACCATTAGCACGATGTTGATGTTGATTCCGATCTGCGCCATTTTCATCATCGGCTCGGAAAAATAACTGCCTGCCGATGCCAAAGCCAGCTTGGCCACCAGCGCCCAGCCTAAAGCCATGACCAGATTGGAAGCCGGGCCCGCAATCGCTACCCACAACATATCTTTCTTGGGGTTGCGTAGCGCAGCAAAATTAACCGGTACTGGTTTAGCCCAGCCAAACAGAATGCCGCCTATCCACAACGTCATGAGCGGAAGCAATATCGTGCCGACCGGATCAATATGGCGCAGCGGATTAAGGCTAATTCTCCCTTGCTGGTAAGCTGTTGGATCGCCGAAATAGCGCGCGACATAGCCGTGCGCCGCTTCATGTAAGGTAATGGCGAATAGCACCGGAATGGCAGCTAGGGCAATGATTTGTATCAACTGGTCTATCTGCAAAATAATCCTTTAAGAAAATGGTGTGACATCGCCCTTGCCGTGACGCAGTACGGACGGGGTATCAGAAGTTAGGTCTATCACGGTGGTGGGCGTAAGCCCGGTCGCACCGCCATCCAGTATCAGGTCTAACTGTTGATCGAGGCGGTCACGAATTTCTTCAGCGTCGCTCAACGCCTGCTCTTCACCGGACGGTATCAAGGTCGAACTCAACAACGGCTCACCCAATTCCTGTAACAGCGCCAGCACCACCGTATGAACGGGAATGCGTATGCCAACCGTGTAGCGCTTGGGATGTTGCAAGCGCTTGGGTACTTCCTTGGTCGCGGCCAGAATAAATGTATAGCTGCCGGGCGTATTGTTTTTCAGTAAACGGAATTGCACATTATCCACTCGTGCGTAGCGCGCCAGTTCCGACAAATCGCGACACATCAAGGTCATGTAGTGATCTTCACCCACGCCGCGTATCTGGCGGATGCGCGCCACTGCGTCCTTGTCGCCGAGATGGCAACCGAGCGCATAGCAGGAATCGGTGGGGTAGGCGATAACTGCGCCCGCGCGCACTAAAACTGCGGCTTGTTTGATTAAGCGCGGCTGAGGATTGCTGGGGTGAATAACAAAGAATTGCGCCATTTATTTTGCAGCCGCGCCTGACTGCCACGCCTGCCACACCGGTTTGCAACCC
Organism: Gallionellaceae bacterium; assembly: GCA_031420875.1. Taxonomy (GTDB): domain Bacteria; phylum Pseudomonadota; class Gammaproteobacteria; order Burkholderiales; family Gallionellaceae; genus Nitrotoga. The sequence continues at coordinate 2,674 of JANONO010000271.1, forward strand.
AGCGGAAAATCAGGCAAGCAACCTAAGTCCTGATGGCTTTCACCGGGGCCATGAAAATCTGAACCGCAGGAAGCAAGCAGACCAAATTCCTGCGCGTAACGCGCAAACTCGGCGCGCTGTTCCGGCGAGTGGCAGCCGCTGATTACCTCTATCCCCTGCCCGCCCAGATCAACAAATTCACGCAGCAACTCGCGCAAAGTTGGCTTGCCCATTTTCTTGCGCCCAACGGTGTAACGCCCCGGATGTGCCAGCACGGCCACACCGCCGCTGCCCACTATCCAGCCGACCGCTTCTGCCAGACTGGCCCATTGATGAGACGCATAACCGGGCTTACCCTTAATCAGATAATTTTTAAACACGCTCTTCACATCCTTGCTCCGCCCGGATTCCACCAGAAAACGTGCGAAATGTGTACGCCCGATGATGCCGGAATTGCTGGCGTAACGGTAAGCGCCTTCCAGTGCGCCGCCGATGCCGACCTTGGCCAGCGAATCCGCCATCAACTTGGCCCGCACACCGCGCCCGCTACGTACACCGCGCAAGCCTTCAGCCAGCGGCGGATAGGCCGGATCAATATTCAGGCCGATGATGTGCAGCGTAAAATTACGCCAGCTCACCGAAATTTCTACGCCGTTGATGAACTGCATGCCGAGCTGAGCCGAGACCGCTGCCGCTTCTGGCAAACCAGCAACATCATCATGGTCAGTCAAGGCCAAAAATTTCACTCCTCGCCCGGCTGCGCGCGTAGCGATCTCAGTCGGGGTAAGCAAACCATCCGACACCGTGGAATGACAATGTAAATCGTAATCTAACATGGGAAACTCTCAATAATTCCGCATCAACACGGGCTGCAAAACTCATTTGTTCGCATAAACTTTTTCTGCACGGTGAACAAAGGCATCCACAAAAGTGTTGGCAATGTAATGAAAAACTGGCCCGAACACTTTTTCAAGTAGCCTGTTGGAAAACTCATAGTGCAGACTCAGCTCTATTTTACAGGCAGATTCGGAAAGAGGTATGAAATGCCAACTGCCATCGAGATTCTTGAATGGGCCATCCTTTAAGGTAATGTCTATTCGATGGGGAGGGAGACGCACATTCTCCGTAGTAAAACTTTGTTTGATGTGGTGATAATCAATATGCACGGTTGCTTGCATCACGTCGCCAGCAATTGAATTGATGCTTGCACCACCGCACCACGGCAAAAATTGTGGGTAATCCGCCACGTTGTCCACCAGCGCAAACATCTGTTGCGCGCTGTAAGAAACCAAAACTGATTTTTCAACCAAGGCCATGTTAGTGAGCAACAGCAAAGCTGATAGAATATACGAGATATGAGCATCGTCCAAAATAAAAAAGCATTCCACGACTACTTCATTGAAGACCGCTACGAGGCTGGCCTCATGCTGCAAGGGTGGGAAGTCAAAGCGATCCGCGCCGGGCGGGCGAATCTGAAAGAAGCCTATGTCACCGTCAAAGACGGCGCACTATATTTATTCGGCTCCCACATCAGCCCGCTTACCGCCGCTTCCACCCACATCGTTCCCGACCCGGTGCGCACGCGCAAGCTACTGCTGCATGAAGCAGAAATCGACAAACTGATCAGCAAAGTGCAGCGTGCAGGTTACACGCTAATGCCGTTAAACATGCACTTCAAAGGCAGCCTTGTTAAGCTGGAAATTGGCTTGGCAAAAGGGAAAAAGCTGCATGACAAACGGGCTACTGAAAAAGAGCGCGACTCCAAGCTTGAAGCTCAGAAGGCGATGAAGAAGGAGCGGCGTTAATTTTCATTACCGCACAATCATTCATTTCCTGACGCTACCCTTATCTAATAGTGCTCCGTAGTGAAATTATCAAAGCGCGTATATTCTCCACGGAAGGTGAGGTCAACTTTTCCGATCGGACCATTCCGTTGCTTGCCGATGATAATTTCGGCCTTACCTTTGTCGGGTGAGTCGGAGTTGTAAACTTCGTCACGGTAGATAAATAGGATCAAATCTGCGTCCTGTTCAATGGCACCCGATTCTCGCAAATCAGACATGATCGGTCGCTTATTGGGTCGCTGCTCCAGGCCGCGATTAAGCTGTGACAAGGCCATGACTGGCACTTGCAGCTCCTTGGCCAGCGCTTTAAGGGAACGCGATATTTCTGAAATCTCAGTCGCGCGATTTTCACTGGCCTTGCTTGAGGGAGAAGACATTAGTTGCAAATAGTCTATGACTATCAGCCCAAGTCCGCTGTTTTCACGATGCAATCTGCGCGCCCGAGAGCGGAGTTCCAGCGAATTCAGCGCGGCCGTTTCGTCGATGAAAATAGGTGCGTCATTCAGCCTTCCCAAGGCATGAGTCATGCGCGGCCAGTCATCGTCTTCCAATTTCCCGCTTCGTAAATTCTGCTGATTGAGTTTGCCGACCGAGCCGATTAAACGCATGGCTAACTGAGTGCCGCCCATTTCCATACTGAATATCGCTACCGGCTTACTGCCTTCCAGCGCCACATGCTCCGCCACATTCAGGGCAAAAGCGGTCTTGCCCATGCTGGGACGACCTGCCACGATCACCAAATCACCCGGCTGCAAACCAGAAGTCATACGATCGAGGTCGGTAAAGCCGGTCGCTATGCCGGTCACATCGCTGGGGTTGTCGCGCCCATGCAGAGTCTCGATGCGTTCCACGACCTTGATGAGCAATGGCGGGATAGGGATAAATCCCTGACGACCCCGCTCACCCGCTTCGGAAATTTCGAATACGCGGCTCTCTGCTTCATCCAACAATTGATCCGCATTTCGCCCACTGGGGTTGTAAGCGCTGGCGGCAATATCGTTACCCACTTCGACCAGCTTACGCATGATGGCGCGCTCGCGCACAATTTCCGCATAGCGACGGATGTTGGCGGCAGACGGTACATTTTGTGCCAGCGAACCCAGATAAGCCAAGCCCCCCACTTTTTCCAGCTCGGCATTGCTTTCCAGTGATTCCGCTACGGTAATGACATCGACTGGCTTGGCTTGTTCGGTCAAACGACCGATATGCCGATAAATCAGGCGATGTTCAAAACGATAAAAATCCGGCTCACTGATCAAATCAGTGATTTTATCCCACGCGGTAACATCCAGAAAAATACCACCCAGCACGGATTGCTCCGCCTCCACCGAATGGGGGGGAAGTTTCAGCGCTTCAAGCTGTGGATCTATAGTAGGAAAGGCGAAATCTTGCATGATGCCGATAATTAAATGGGGGATGGCAATGGCATTTTACCATTGGAAAAAATACTGCCGGGGAAAATATATAACTGGGCAAAATAATAGCTGGGTAAAATAATAAAGGGCTGTTGCCAGCCCTTTATTTGATTCACCATTAAAGCAGAAGTGAATTAGTGTTCACCCAAAACTGATACCGTAATATGGGCTGTGACATCAGTATGCAGCGCAATCGTGACCGGGTAATCACCGATTTGCTTGAGATGGCCTTCGGCCATGCGTACCTGAGTTTTTTCCACGACAAAGTCTTGCAACGCCAGTGCTGCGACGATATCAGCAGCAGTCACCGAACCGAACAATTTTCCATCTACGCCGGCCTTTTGCACGATCTGCACGGTCAGGCCATTGAACTTGTCAGCGCGTGTCTGAGCCTCTGCCGCTTTAGCCTGCTCTGCCGCTTCCAGTTCCACACGACGCACAGCAAATTCCGCCTTGTTGGATTCAGTCGCCCGCTTGGCCTTGCCTTGCGGAATCAGAAAATTACGTGCATAGCCATTTTTGACCTTAACCACATCGCCCAACTGGCCGAGGTTAGCCATTTTTTCCATCAATATTATCTGCATGGTCTATCTCCTTAATGCAAATCAGTGTAAGGCATCAACGCCAAGAAACGTGCGCGCTTGATGGCGATACTGAGTTGCCGCTGAAAACGCGATTTTGTGCCAGTAATGCGAGCCGGTATGACCTTGCCATTCTCGGCAATAAACTCTTTGAGAATGTTCAAATCTTTGTAATCAACTTCCGGAATTTTGTCAGCCGTGAAGCGACAGAATTTACGGCGCTTAAACAATTGACGCGAAGAATTGCTCTTCTTATCATCTTTTTTCTTAAATACACGAGGCATGTTGCACTCCTTTATTCCAATATAATTTTATCAATATGCAAAACCAGTTGCGCGATTTTCAAACTGCGCTGAGCCAAAAATCCTTCAGCCCTCACCTGCTGCCCTAGTTGTAAATGGCTTGCCTGCTGGGCTACCACTCCGAACGCCAACGCTGCAATTTCACACTGCACTTGACGTGCCAGACCCGCTTCTTGCTGCGTTGAAACATGGCGGATTTTTAATGCAATCTTAGCTAAACCTGCTGGGGTAAATCGCAATACATCAATCGCAACAATCTCTCCATCAACAGTGAGCCAGTTACATCCTAGCTTCAATCAAGCAACCACAACTTCAGCCGGTGTAGAGGGTGCGCCCACCGGGCTTGCATTGTTAGTCAGTGAGCGTGACTTTTCTTCGCGCATCATAGCCGACGGAATGGTGACTGCAACTTTGGTTTTGATAGTCAGATGACGCAATACAGCATCATTGAATTTGAACGCATGCTCCAGTTCGTCCAATATTTCCTGGTTGCACTCAATGTTCATCAATACATAATGAGCTTTGTGGATTTTTTGGATAGGATAAGCCAGTTGTCGGCGACCCCAATCTTCCAAGCGGTGTATCAGGCCATTTTTGGCTGTCACCAAGGTGCGATACCGCTCTATCATCGCGGGCACTTGCTCGCTCTGATCGGGATGCACGATAAATACGATTTCGTAATGTCGCAATTGTTTCTCCTTATGGATATTAACGCCCCCCGCTATAGAAAACGGTGGAGCAAGGTTCAAGGGAGCGCGATTATAGCGAAAATCTTTGCCAGGTCAAATAATTTTGTTGCGAAAGCCAATGAAGCTCTTAAGGTGGTGAATTGAGAAAAGGATGGCGAGGGAAATGCAAAAGGGAACAACCCATATTTTCCTTTAACAAAACAAAACGAGAAGTCAAGCCAAGCAGATTTCTGCAACCCCCAACTCAGGCCTCAAAGCTGTTGGGCTTGAGTTGGGGGTATCCTGATTAAGTTTAAGACTGGTATGTGTACATTTTTTGCAGAAAATACCCGGCATCTTCCATGGCGAGATCCACCGTGAGTGATGACCGCTCTTCAGCAAGAACATGTGATTGTTGCTGGCAAAGCAACAGTGAAATGTCGGGATTCCAGCCAGCGTACATTACCTCTTCTCCGTATTCCTCTTCAGGTGAAACTGCATCTATTTCGTGACTACCCATATTCATTGAGATATTCATGGCACACCTCCTTGTACTTATAGTAGTAGCAGTTTCCATGCCATGTATAAATGTGACAGTTAGGTTGCAAAAAATTAACCCATTACGCATGAGGGAGTTTTAAAAAATCATTTAAAAACAATACAATGGATATTGAATGCTAAGGTTGGTGCGGATATAAAACCTAATCATTCTCACTTTCAGAAATTCTAATCTAGCTCTAATCGCCATTTTTAGGATGACGATTATTGAGTTGGGCTGAGATTTGTTTGAGCGCGTGAAATTTTTGCTCTGGCAGAGTGTGGCGTAAGGGGTGTTCAGTAGCTGTTCTTGCCCCCCAGCTCCTTGCTTAACTTGAAGCTGAGCGCGTGATTTTTTTCTGTCCCAGCTGATCCCACTGAATTTACCGCGCGTGTTGATTGATAATCTAGGCCAAGCTCCAGCCCATTACTCATTGCAAAGTTCAAACCCAAGCCTATGGCAACTGAGTGGGTGTTGATTGTCATGGGGTGGATGCTGTACTTGGCTCCATCGGGTTGATCGGCATAAACTAGGTTTGCCGCTTGGCCTTGCTCTATATTACGTTGGTATTCGATGCGGGCATGAGGGAGCAACCAACCTGCACCAGCCTGATGACTGGATTCGGTGCGTAAACCAACGACACTTTGGCTGGTGCTCCAGCTCTGGCTAGAATAGCTAAGTGCATATGAACCGGCACCCGACTCAGTACTCGACGCAAGACGGTTGCTAACCATGTCTATTCTTCAGTAAGGCGACATCAGGAAGTTGTTAGCTCGATATTCATAGCCCGCAGCGAGTGAAGAAAATACT
>JANONO010000272.1:0-5165 GCA_031420875.1 Gallionellaceae bacterium
CCGCGCATATTCGCTCGCCGAAATCGTTTCAAGCTTGGCCGCCGCCACATGCGCCGACCAGAATTCCGTTCCCATCTTCATCGCCACTCCCATCCATATTGAAGGTGGCAAGCATGCGGAAATTGGAATCAGGTGACAAGGCTGCGGTTTATGGAGCGCTTACGAATCAACACGCACTAGTGCGGCAATGCTTGATTTTAACAAGCAAGTAAATGCGTCGATTGTTCTACCTGGGTTTATTGAGAGCGTTCGAAAAAAGGCTGGCGCTTGACCAGCGTGAAGCCGCTGAGATTTTCGGAGGCGGGGTGAATACCTTCTCGCGCTATGAATTAGGAAAACTAGGTCACCTTTGGCGCTGGTGAAGTTGCTCAGGATTTTAGATCATCACCCTGGCCTCTTGGATGAAATTAGGGCGGCATAATTCTAGAATACTAAAGTATGACCTTAAATGTTTATAAGTTCGCTGATGCATTTGCATACTTTCACGTATACTAAACCAAGTGAAAAGTGCACATTTGAGCATGGTGGAAGTAGTAATTCGGTGAAATGCGTTATCAGTTATTTGGCCCAAGCCGTATATGGCAAAGCTGATGAGTTTATGGTAACAACAATGGTAACAAGAGTATTTGTTACCATTAAATATACTTAATAATCAGTATCTTTGAGTAGGGTTCGAGTTTCTCCTTTCACCAAAAAACTAGAACTATCTATCGTTAAGATGAGGCGCCGAACCTTCGGCAGGTTCTCCGGTATCGGGATCAATCCAGTTAGCCATGCCGATTTCTGCTTCGGCTTCTTCTAGTGTTTCACCTTCCTCGTAGTTGCTGTCTTCCTGATATTGCATGTCTTCCATCGCCTTGACTCTAGAGGGAAACGGGCCATGCGTTTTTTCAGAGGACTTGTCCTGCCAGTAGAAGCCATCGGGGCGTTCTATCAAATCAACTTCACTATTGCCATCAACGGCTGTTGAGTGTGACTGATTAAGTGGTGGCTTGGTGGCTTTCATGTCACATCTCCATCGGTAGGCGCACCATCTGCATGGCGCTTGGTAATTTCAACAACAGTATCGTTTTTTTCATTTTCATATTCATAATATTGAGGTCAGAGAAGTAGGGGGAATAATAATACTAGTGGCTCATCATATGCAACATACTACTCCAATATTTTGCGTCATGGTCGGACGTGCGACGGTAGCTTATTACAGTTATGATGCTCGCCTATAGCAATTTTTAAGGTGTGGCGATGTATTTGAATCTGGAAAATTTTGTCGGCAACACGCCGTTGGTTAAACTCAAACGCATTCCCGGTAACACCAGCAATATATTACTGGCCAAATTGGAGGGTAACAATCCTGCCGGTTCGGTCAAGGATAGACCTGCACTTTCAATGATAGTACGCGCCGAGCAGCGGGGTGAAATAAAACCGGGCGACACGCTGATCGAGGCAACCAGCGGTAATACCGGCATCGCGCTGGCAATGGCGGCGGCGATGCGCGGTTATAAGATGATATTGGTGATGCCGGAAAATCAGAGCATGGAACGGCGTCAGACCATGCGTGCATTCGGTGCGGAATTGGTGTTAACCTCGAAAGAAGGCAGCATGGAGTTGGCGCGTGATACGGCGGAAAAAATGCGCGACCAAGGCTTAGGCATCATCCTCGATCAATTTGCTAACCCGGATAATCCGCTGTCCCATTATGAGGGCACTGCACCGGAAATATGGCGCGATACACAGGGCAACATCACGCATTTTGTCAGCTGCATGGGCACCACGGGTACCATCATGGGGTGCTCACGCTACTTCAAGGAAAAAAATTCTCACATTCAAATTATTGGGGCTCAACCGGAAGAGGGCGCGCAAATTCCAGGTATCCGCAAATGGCCAGAGGCTTATCTGCCGAAAATTTATAACCGCAAAAATGTGGATCAATTAGTGAATGTAAGCCAGCAAGATGCAGAAGAAATGACCCGTCGGCTGGCTTGTGAAGAGGGTATTTTTTGCGGCATTTCTTCCGGCGGCGCACTCGCTGTCGCGTTGCAAATTTCCAAAGCAGTGCAAAACGCCACCATTGTGTTCATCGTATGCGACCGTGGAGATCGCTATCTCTCCACCGGCGTTTTCCCGGAGTAATCTTGGCATTTTGATGAATTATTTTCTCTGGAGAAATATTATGAACCCATCATTGCTGCTCGTTTTTGGAATGCTAATTTCAACTCCGCTATGGGCAGCGGCTGAGGTCATGGATATTCCGCTGCGACCGGGGGTTACGCAACGCATATTGCTGCTGGAATCAGAGCGACCTTCTGCGGTGCTGCTGGTGTTTGCCGGGGGAGATCATGCTTTGGGCATACGCAATGATGGCAGCTTGAGGTGGGGAGGGGGCAGCTTGCTGGTACGCACCAGCCCGTTTTTTTTGCAGCGTGGTTTTACAGTTGCTATTGTGGATATGCCTTCTGACCGCCAAACAGGAGCGATAGATAACTTTCGCGAGAGCGCAGATCACGCACAGGATATTGCAACCGTCATTAATTTTTTTCGCCGCGACAGCAATTTACCGATCTGGCTGATAGGCACCAGCAGTGGCACGACATCGGTGTTAAATGCCGCCATTCACCTGCAAAAAAATGGAGCGGATGGGATCGTATTGGCGACTGGTATCGCGGCAGATTCTGGCAGCGCATTAGCAGCACAACTGGACGAAATTCGCATTCCCACTTTGGTGGTTCGCAAGGGGGATCCGTGCCACCCTATTCAGTCGAATGATTCCAGCGGTATTGTGGCGGCGCTCACTAATGCGCCTGAAGCGGAAGAAATTATCGTGCAAAGTGTTGTGGAAAAAGGCGCTGATCCATGCACGATTCCGCCGGTGCATGGCTATCTCGGTATGGAAGAGCAATTCGTGGACAAAATTTCAGATTGGATTAAACCCAGTTTGCGCCGACGCGATGTTATTTGAATTATGCTGCCGCTTGACCCAGTGCCTTAGGCAAGGCAAACACCACATTCTCATTAATTCCGTCTAGTTCCTGTACGCCCTGCGCGCCCAATTCCAGTAAACGAGCGATCACGTCCTGTACCAGCACTTCCGGGGCAGAGGCTCCCGCACTAATGCCAACATGTAATTTTCCGCGCAGCCATTCCGCTTGCAGCTCACTGGCGTTATCCACCAGATACGCAGGTATGTTGATATTGCTGGCCACCTCGCGCAGGCGATTGGAATTTGAGCTGCTGGGCGAACCTACTATGATGACCAGGTCACATTGTTTAGCCAGCAGCTTGACCGCATCTTGGCGGTTTTGCGTGGCGTAACAGATGTCATCTTTTTTCGGGCCGACTATATTGGGGAAGCGTTTTTTGAGAGCAGCAATAATGGCCGCAGTATCATCTACCGACAACGTGGTTTGGGTGACAAAAGCTAAGCTACTTTCATTTTTTACTACCAGCAACTGCACGTCAGCGGGCGATTCCACCAGATACATGCCCGTGCCTTGACCCATTGTGCCTTCAACTTCTGGATGCCCGGCGTGGCCTATCATAATTATTTCCTTACCGCACCCCAGTAAACGGGCAACTTCGTTATGCACCTTGGTGACCAGTGGGCAGGTCGCGTCAAATACCGTGAATCCGCGTGATGCCGCTTCACGGCGCACTTCTTGCGATACACCATGTGCGCTGAAAATTAGAATGCTGCCTGCTGGAACATCGGCCAAATCATCAACAAACACCGCGCCCTTTTTACGCAAGCTATCCACTACGAATTGGTTATGCACCACTTCGTGACGCACATAAATTGGCGCGCCGTGTAGTATTAATGCGCGTTCCACCATTTCGATCGCGCGATCAACGCCGGCACAAAATCCACGCGGGTTAGCCAATAATAATTCCATTAATTTTGCTCCTGTTTATTCGTAAAGCTTTCCCATAACAGCAACGCTGCACCGCAGGTAATGGCGGAATCAGCCAGATTAAAAGCAGGAAAGTGATAAACGCCCCAATAAAAATCGAGAAAGTCCACCACATAACCGTAAGCGATGCGGTCTATCAGATTGCCCAAGGCACCGCCCAGTATTAAAGCCAAGGCAAAACTCAGCAATTTTTGTTGTTCATGGCGTCGCAACAGCCACACGATCCAAACCGAGGCAATGATAGCAATGGCGCTAAACAGCCAGCGTTGCATACCGCCCGCATCGCTGAGAAAGCTGAACGCAGCACCGCTATTGTGCACCAGCACCAGATTGAATAAGCTGAAAACGGCTAGGCTTTCGCCATAAGCAAAGTGGTTGCTGATCCACAGCTTGCTGATCTGATCGAGAATGATGACCAGTGCGCTTAGTGTGAGCCATTTGGGGAACGTCATTATAAACATTTTGTCGTCACTCCCGCGTAGGCGGGAGTCCAGTTAATAAAATAAAAGCTGCTGGATTCCCGCCTACGGGGGGATGACGAAGCTATGGAGCTAAGCATATTTCCGTACCTCACCCGTACCAAACAAATTGCTCACGCAACGTCCGCATATTTGCGGATGTTGCACATCACTGCCGACATCGGCACGATAGTGCCAGCAGCGTTCACATTTGGCATGAGTGCTGGGCGTTACCTTAATTCTTTCTGGCCCACTTTCTTCATCATAATGAAGAGTGGCTCGCGAGGTAATAAACACATATTTCAGTTCATCCTGAACCCGACTTAGCCCTTCGTAACCCTTACCTGACACGTATATATCAAGCTCAGCTGCCAAGGAAGAGCCAATCTTTCCAGCTTCCCTCATGTTTTCCAATTTTTTATTAACTTCTTGTTCACGCAAGTTTCTTACGTATGCCCACAGATTAATAGCCCCCGTACTTAACTGGACTTCCGGCAATCCATGCCACTGTTGTTCAAATACGCTAACATCATCATTGCCATTTAATGCCGCCCATGCCTCCTCAGCAGTGAAGCTCAAGATCGGTGCCATCAGGCGCACTAGGCTATGCGTGATGTGATATAGCGCATTCTGTGCTGAACGTCGCGCTGGAGAATTCTTACCTGCGGTGTACAGCCTATCCTTCAAAATATCCAGATAGAATCCACCAAGATCTTCGGAGCAAAAAGCCTGTAATTTTTGAGCAATCAAATGGAATTCGTAGCGTTCGTAATTGTTACGCATTCCATGTTGCAATTGTTGC
>JANONO010000273.1:0-16120 GCA_031420875.1 Gallionellaceae bacterium
TGCGCGCCAAAATAAAAATTGGCTTGATGAATCTGGCTTACAACATGAAGCGTCTGGGGCAGTTGCTCAGGTACGGCGCGAAGTCAGTTTCCAGTTACCCGAAGCCAGACAGCAGGAGAGGTGCGCCCATTGCAGCGTAAATCGGGGGAAACCCCCAGAAAACAGGAGTATTTCGTGGCTTTTTCTTCTTAAATTCATCTTCGCATCGAAAAAGTTTATCTTGTGGATGAAATCAGGATTGGAAGACGAATTTTTAGAGGTGGCCTTAATGCCTCGCTCTACACTTTGTTACAGATATTGTCGGTCTCAGTTTTCGAGAATACCTTTATTTCATGCGCCTTGCGCCCTATCAGAATCATTGCACCACTACCCAATAACAAAATGATTCTATTTGTTTTTTAACCGGACACTAGTGGTGATATGTAAGGAGTATTTTTTTGTGGGCAACACAGTATCGCGACGGAGTTTGGATTTTTAGAGATGCCCGAATGAATCATTCTGTGTTGCGTTCCGCACAACGGAATCCATCAAGCGGAGTATATGACACGCAAATTCTATCAAAATTTCTTAGCAGTATTGCCCGGCAGCATAGCCGGATGCCCACGCCCACTGGAAGTTGTAGCCGCCCAGATGTCCTGTGACATCCACCACTTCGCCGATGAAATAGAGACCGTGTACGTCATTGGCCTGCATAGTTTTGGATGACAGGCCATGAGTATCCACCCCGCCACAAGTAACTTCTGCCTTGGCATAGCCCAGCGTGCCACTGGGGGTGATTTGCCAGTCATGCAGTTTGACGGCCAGCGCTGCCATTTCTTTTTCGCCATATTGATTGAGCGGTTTGTTCTCGCAAAATTGCTCGCACCAGATTTCAGCGAAGCGCTTGGGTAAATATTGAGCGAGGAAATTGCTGAGCAACATACGGTTGCCATGCTGCTGCGCGAGTAATGCTTGCATATCATGGTCGGGTAGTAGATTGATGTGCAGCGCTTGGTCATGAGTCCAGTAAGATGATATTTGCAAGATGGCGGGGCCGCTCAAGCCTCTATGGGTAAACAGCAGATTTTCGCGGAAAGATTGTTCGCCATCACTCACGATTGCTTCGACAGAAATTCCGGCAAGCTCGGCGTATGCCGCCCAGTCATCAGGATGAAAACTCAGCGGTACCAATCCCGGTTTGAGCTTGCTCATGGGTAGGCCAAATTGCTCGGCGATGTGATAACCAAACGGCGTGGCACCGATCTTGGGAATGGACAATCCACCAGTGGCGATGACTAACGATTGGGTTTTAACTTCGCCGCGAGTAGTGGCGAGGGTGAAGTAGCTTGCACAGTCCCTCTCCCCCAGCCCCTCTCCCGCAAGCGGGGGGGGGGAATGATGCAGTACTATTTTATGAACGCTGCACGGCATCAGCCACTCCACACCTGCCGCATCGCACTCATTCTTGAGCATATCAATTATGGCTTGCGATCCGTCATCGCAAAATAACTGGCCGAGTTTTTTCTCGTGAAAAGCGATGCCATGCTGCTTAAGCCACGCAATAAAATGCTGAGGCGTGTAGCGCGCCAATGCTGAGCGACAAAAGTGTGGGTTGTTGGATAAATAATTTTCCGGCTTGGCGTACAGATTGGTGAAGTTGCAGCGACCACCGCCGGAGATGCGGATTTTTTCCGCCAATTTTTCGGAATGATCCAGCAGCAACACCGAACGTCCGCGCCGGGCAGCCGTGATGGCGCACATCATACCGGCGGCTCCAGCGCCGATGATGAGCACATCAACCGATGTGTTCATCGCAGCAGATCGCGAGTGACCTCGTTCTGGCATTGTCCGCTGCGCGCAAATAGCGTGATGTTTTCCAGCGTGGTGTGCGCGATGTTGTGCATCGCTTCCTCGGTAAAAAATCCCTGATGTCCGGTAATAAGCACATTGGGGAAAGTCAGCAGTCGTTCGAATACATCATCTTGAATGACGCGATTGGAAAGATCCTGAAAGAATAGATCCCCCTCCTGCTCATAAACATCCAACCCAAGATGGCCGATATGCCCCGATTTCAATGACGCAGCCAAGGCATTGCTGTCAATCACTCCACCCCGGCTGGTATTAATGAGCATCACACCGCGTTTCATTTTCTGTATGGCAGCCGCATCAATCAAATGGTGTGTTTCCTTATTGAATGGGCAATGCAAGGTGACGATGTCGCTGTCCCGATATAACTCATCCAGCGTAACATAGCCCGCACCCATAGCCTTACATGCCTCATTTTGCACCGGATCATAGGCCAGCAGACGACAGCCAAAGCCGCTCAATATTGCAGCCACAGCCTGGCCGATGCGTCCTGTGCCGATGATGCCGACGGTGCGTCTGTGCAGTTCAAAACCAAGCAGGCCATCAAGGGAAAAATTTCCATCACGCACACGGTTGTAGGCACGATGCGTTTTGCGATTCAGCGTCAATATCAAAGCCAGGGTGTGCTCCGCCACCGAGTACGGTGAATAAGCAGGTACGCGCACGATGCGAATGCCATTTTTATGCGCTGCCAGCACATCCACATTATTGAATCCTGCACAGCGCAAGGCGATCAGCCGCGTGCCTTGCTGTGCCAGCGTTTGCAGCACAGATGCGTCCAGCACATCATTGACGAAAACGCACACCACCGGAAATCCGGCGACGATTTTCACCGACTCGGCAGACAGGCGTGTCTCGAAAAAAACCAATTCATGTTCACCCCTTGCATTAGCAGCTGCGAGGAAATGTCTGTCGTAGGATTGGGCGCTGCAAACAGCGATTTTCACGGCGACTCCAGTTGCTGCCACAGACAAGAACCCTTACTGGCCTTGGCTATATCGCCCAGTTGCTGAGCATGTTGCGCCATCTCTTGCTCACTGGCCATGAGGACACGCAGTGCGTGACGTGGCATATCAGCCGCAACCACGACGGGATGATCTTCATTTTCGTCACCCTCTTCGCCCAGCAGACTATCCTGCCCGCGCGTCATGGACAGATAGACCTCCGCCAACAATTCGGTGTCCAGCAGCGCACCATGCAGACTGCGGTGCGAGTTATCAATCTGGTAACGATCGCACAGGGCATTCAAATTATTTTTCTTACCGGGGTGTAATTCCTTGGCCACCTTAAGCGTGTCTATGACACTGGGGCAATGCTTGCTGAGCAAGGGCAGGCCGGCCAATTCCAGCTCCTTGTTAAGGAAGCCGACATCGAATGGCGCGTTATGGATAATCAACTCCGCACCACTAATGAATTCAAGCAACGCCGGTGCAATCTCAGAAAATTTTGGCTCGTTCTGCAAGCGTTCCAGGGTCAAGCCATGCACTTCGGCTGCGCCCGCATCAATCTCGCGTTCCGGATTCAGATAGCGGTGAAAACGCCGTTCTGAAATTTTTCGATTACTTAATTCAATCGCCGCCAACTCGACGATGCGATGACCCTGCTTAGGGTCTAGGCCAGTAGTTTCCGTGTCTAGGACAATTTGTCTCATGCTGCTTTTCCGTTTAACAACTCTTCCACTCCCCGGTTGGCCAGCACATCGGCGCGCTCGTTGCCATTATGTCCAGCGTGTCCTTTGACCCATACCCACTGCACCTGATGTTTGGCTGCCAGATCATCCAGCGTACGCCACAAGTCTTCATTTATCACCGGTTTCTTAGCGGCGGTTTTCCAACCCCGTTGCTTCCAATTGTGTATCCATTCGCTGATGCCCTGCTGCACATACTTTGAGTCGGTATGCAGCTTCACCCGGCACGGGCGCTTCAACGCCTCCAACGCACGGATGGCACCGGTCAGCTCCATGCGATTATTGGTGGTGTGTATCTCGCCACCGCATAATTCAAGATCCTTGCCTTTGACCTGCAATAACGCGCCCCAGCCACCGATACCGGGATTACCCTTGCATGCCCCATCAGTAAAAATTTCCACTACATCTTCAGTCATCGTTTTGTTTGTGCTGTGATACACCCCTGTTAAATTTAGATGCGGCTGGCAGCAGCTTGCTGACCAGCCCTTTTTTCCATTGCGGCTTGACCAGACGCATGCCCGGAGTCCGTTTAATTGCCTGCAAAAAATAAACTCCGCCGCACACTGCCCACCAGCGATCGCCTGCTGCTTCCATGAAATTAAATCGCTTGAGCCATTTCGGATTGGCCAGTGGCGGTGCATAGCAGGCAAAGCGTCCGGCCACCACTTCAAATCCCAGTAGCGCCAGCCAGTCTTTTAATCGTGGCAGCGCAATAAAATCGCCACTCCACGGATAGCCTGTGCGCTTTCCTAACATGCGCCGCACACCCCACAAGCTGCGCGGGTTGAACCCGCTGATAATAATCGTACCCTCAGGCCGCAGTACGCGCTCAACCTCACGCAAAATTTGATGTGGGTGCTCATTGAATTCCAGTACGTGCGGCATCGCTATCAAATCTAGACTGCCACTTTCAAACGGCAGCTCATCCATAATCAGCCTGACTCTCTCGTATTGTCCAGTATCGTGATTGGCAACAGACAAACCAACCTGGTTTCCTGCTACGGTACGCAGTGGCATACGGCTGGCGCGCAAAAATTCTTGCTCGTGCAAGCCCAGTTGCAGCGCGTTGTAGCCAAAAATATCGGCTACACTGTGATCAAAAAATGCCTGCTCACAACTTAGCAAATGCTGCCCCTGCGGCGACGCAAACCAATCAGTCAGTGTATGGGTAGTTGACATTCAGTGCTGTTTTACTCAAAGATGGTTCATTATGCTTAATATTATTCCTATCTCAGCGCTCAAGGATAATTACATCTGGGTGCTGCACAACGATCTCCATGCTGTGATAATTGATCCGGGCGAAGCAGTCCCGGTGCTAGCCTATCTGAGTACCCACACGCTTACGCTGACGGCTATTCTCTGCACTCACCACCACAAAGATCATACTGGCGGTATTAACGAACTGTTGCAAGTATACAACGTGCCGGTATATGGGCCACAGCATGAAATTATTCCCTGCATGAGTCAAAGACTGGCGGAAGGCGATGTCGTGGAAATTGCTGAACTGAACATCAAGCTAAACGTGATTGACATCCCCGGCCATACGCAAGGCCATATCGCATTTTTAGGATTAGGCAGCGTATTTTGCGGCGACACCCTGTTTGGCTGTGGTTGCGGTAAATTACTGGGCGGAACAGCCGTGCAGTTGCTACACGCATTGCGGCGGCTAGCTGCTTTGCCGGATGAAACTAAAGTCTATTGCGGACATGAATATACAGCGGCCAACATACGCTTTGCATTAGCTTGTGAACCCGACAATGCGCTGCTTAAACAGCGCCAGATTGCAGTGGCTGCCCAACGAGTTGCAGGGCAACCGACCCTACCCTCAACCATTGCCATAGAAAAATCCACCAATCCATTTTTGCGTTGCACCAAACCTGAGGTTATTGCCACCGTGCAGCGCATGACAAAAATCACACAAGATGATGAAGCTAGTATTTTTACTGCGTTGCGTAGCTGGAAGGATCGTTTTTAGAAGAATTTTAAAAAAATATTTTCGATTGCGGCAAGACCGATTCTGGTTTATCCTGCGCGCCCTTTCGGAGAGGTGGATGAGCGGTTTAAGTCGCACGCCTGGAAAGCGTGTTTAGGTTAATCCCTAACGCGGGTTCGAATCCCGCCCTCTCCGCCAGATTACCTTCTTCAGACTACTCTTTAAAATAATGCTTCGAGTATATAGCGTGTATATATTCAATATCTGAAGCAGAGTTTTTTGCGGTTCATCAAGAAAATTCAGGGATGACCCTATATAATATAAACGGTCTCGACTGAAATTCTGAGTTTCACCCCCTTTAAAATTAAGGCGAAAAGCGTTATATTATGGTCAGCATGATAAAGACTATCGTTCAAAATAGTCTATAACTTAAGGAGGAGTTGCAAGACAACCCCTGTAAAAACTGGTGCGCCCGGAGCGATTCGAACGCCCGACCCCTTGGTTCGTAGCCAAGTACTCTATCCATCTGAGCTACGGGCGCATAACGTACATTGTATCAAAAAAATAAGACCTTGGCGGAGAGAGAGGGATTCGAACCCTCGGTAAGGCTATAAACCCTACGCTCCCTTAGCAGGGGAGTACCTTCGACCACTCGGCCATCTCTCCAAAAGGCGGCGCAGATTAGCGTAATAGACGCAAAAGGTCAAACGAATGTGTTGCTGTGGGGACACAAAATAGTAATGCCCCCTGCAAACACAGGGCAGTGATATAAATTAACCGTTGTATATTTTTCAGGATAAGTAAAATGAAACAGGTTTTAATTCGCAGTCTAGCTTTGTGTTTCGGCCTATTGGCTATATACGCACAAGCCCAAACCACCCCTCGTTTTTTTTATTCCGCCGATAAGCAAGAAGTCGCGGATAGTAAAACCAATCTGATTTGGCGGCGCTGCGTCGAAGGTATGAAATGGAATGGTACAAGCTGTATAGGTTCTGAAAAAACTTTCACCTATAGAGAAGCGACTAAGCACACCGCAGATTTAGCTAGATTAACCGGTACTGATTGGCGCTTGCCTGAAGCGCACGAGATCAAAACCATAGCCAATAAAACTGGTGTAACGCCAGAAACATTCGAAATATTTTTTCCTGCCACGCCGCCAACTTGGTTTTGGTCATCTTCGCCTGTTGTTGGTAAAGACGACCACTTCTTGTCGGTCGGTTTCTGCGATGATGCTAGTGGATTCATTGAGGTCAGCGTTGCCGGTCATTTTTATTTGAGGTTGGTGCGCACCCATCAGGATTTATAGTAATTTTTTAGGTTATAGCTTGGCGCTATGGGACAGCATTCACGGTAACTGACATCTTCAACCTGTTTCTATAATTATGGTAAATCACCCATAAACTGACCCAAGGAACGCTTAAGCGCCGTAAAATTCGGATTGACCATCAACCGCCGAACAATGCCCAGCTTAAGGTTCTCCGCAGTAATTTCCCCCTGCATTGTTCTGCTATTCTGACGATTGCATGCCAGATATTTCTCCATGTCGTTGGGGTAATAATGTACACAGTTAGAATAGTCTCCCGCTAGTCCATAATGTGGGTCATCGGGGGGCAGCACCACTGCTGTGTGAGACGAACTTAATATATTTTGCGCGGGTATGACGCTGTTTACCAGCTCCAATTTCTCCCGTGGAAAATCTTGCGGAAATTTTTTTGTGTCGGTAGTGTAAAGCACCAGCTTGTTGTTTGAATGTCTTGCCCGTGCCATGAATGCTATCGTTGCAGATACGATAGCAGTGGTGTCGTCTAGGCTGGTCGCAGTAAATACTGGAATGTTGATCTCATGCTGGTGCAAAGCGGCACTGATTTCCTGCGTTAAGGCATACATCTGAGCTGCTGCATTTTTGGGGAACGACTCGTATTTGTAGATGTCTTGGTCTGGCCGTATGTTTACCCATTTAGCAGACGGGTTCAACCAACTATAAAATTTATGCCGATTGGCATGTGCTGCGCGTGGTGAAACCTCAAGGGCAGGTGAAAATAAATACAGGCCACGCACACGCTGATCATGCAGGCTTTGATAAATGCTCAACGCGCAACCGGCGGAGTAGCCTGCCAAATAAACCTCATCAACCTCGGCAGCGAGGCAGTCAGTGCCATATGCGACGGCTTTAGCCCATTCCTGCCATGTTACATCAAGCAGATCACCGGGCTGGGTGCCATGCCCCGGCAATAAAATCGCCATGACACGAAAACCCTGCTCCTGAAAAAAAGCAGCCAAGTAGCGCATGAAGTAAGGCGAGTCGGTCAAGCCGTGAGTCAGCAAGATGCCGCGTCTATAGGGTTTTCCATGCCCAGCCTGACAGCCAGATGTCGGCTTTAACTCGAAGGGGGAATTGCCTTCAATAATTTTTTCTAAGTTAGCCGCACCTGTTCTAAGTCGCGCCTGGCGTATCATGTTTCGCGTGAGCGTCACATAATCAGCAAACGGCAAATGATCGCCATTGAACCGAGTATTCAGCCCAGATACTGAGTGCCGAGATTCCAAGCGCGGGCTTGCTGTCAATTGAAATATCCAGATTTACAGGTCAGTCACCGCGCCGAGACTCGCGCTGGATACTAGCCGTGCAAATTTTGCCAATACGCCGCGCGTATAGCGTGGTGGTGGTGCTTGCCACAGGGCACGACGTCGAGTCAATTCCGCATCGCTTACATTCAGTTGTATCAAGCTGGCAGTGGCATCTATGGTGATGGAATCGCCTTCCCTAACCAGTGCGATGGTGCCACCCACTGCCGCTTCGGGCGCGACGTGGCCGACCACAAAGCCGTAAGTGCCGCCAGAAAAACGGCCATCGGTAATCAGCGCCACACTGTCGCCCATGCCTGCCCCCATCAGTGCCGCAGTTGGCGCCAACATCTCGCGCATTCCGGGCCCGCCTTTGGGGCCTTCATAACGAATCACTAGCACTTCTCCGGGGTTAATTTGTTCAGCAAGAATCGCTTTCATGCAGGCTTCCTCTGAATCAAACACTCGTGCCGGACCGGTGATTTTTGGATTTTTAATGCCACTGATTTTGGCAACTGCGCCTTCTGAGGCCAAATTTCCTTTAAGAATTGCCAGATGCCCTTGCGCATACAACGGTTTATTCCACGGACGAATCACGTCCTGATCGGCGCGTGGTTGCGCGGGAATTTTGCTCAGCACCTGCGCGATTGTTTCACCGCTGATGGTCATGCAATCGCCATGCAGCAAGCCATGCTCCAGCAACATTTTCATCACTTGCGGAATGCCGCCCGCCTGATGCAGCTCGGTCACCACATAGCGGCCAGATGGCTTCATGTCGCAGATGACCGGTACGCGCACCCGAATTCTTTCAATATCATCAATGGTCAAATCAACACCCATAGCATGTGCGATGGCTAAAAAATGCAGCACAGCATTGGTTGAACCGCCAGTTGCGATGACCACCGCAATGCCATTTTCAAAAGCTTTTTTGGTTAAAATTTGCGACGGCAAAATTTGTTTGTGTATGGCTTGCACCAGCACCTCGGCGGAACGTGCGGCGCTATCCCCTTTTTCTGCGTCTGTCGCCGCCATCGTTGAAGAATAAGGCAAGCTCATGCCCATTGCTTCAAAGGCAGAAGACATGGTGTTGGCGGTGAACATGCCGCCACAGGAGCCTGCGCCGGGGCAGGCACTGCGTTCGACCTCAAGCAAGTCTTTTTCATTGATGCGATGCGCGATAAATTCACCCACCGCCTCGAAGCTGCTGACGATAGTCAAATCACGTCCGTGCAGATGACCCGGTTTGATGGTGCCGCCATAAACAAAAATTGCCGGGATATTCAGGCGCGCAAAAGCGATCATCGCGCCCGGCATATTCTTGTCACAGCCGCCGATGGCCAGCACACCATCCATACTCTGGCCACGGCATACGGTCTCAATCGAATCTGCGATGACTTCGCGGCTGACCAGCGAGCATTTCATGCCTTCGGTGCCCATAGAAATGCCATCCGAAATCGTGATCGTGCCAAATGTCTGTGGCATAGCGCCTGCTGCTTTTGCTGCGCTGACAGCGCGCGCAGTGAGGCCATCTAATCCAGAGTTACAGGGGGTAATGGTGCTATGGGCATTGGCAATGCCGATGATGGGCTTGTCAAAATCATTATCACCGAACCCGACAGCGCGCAACATGGCACGGTTGGGGGAACGTTGAACGCCTTGCGTGATGACTTTGCTGTTGTAATTACTACTCATGCTAACTATCTCCCAAGAAAATAATTTATAAAACTCGTGTTCAAAAAATATAGCTCAATATACCTTAAACGCATTGCTGAACATAGCACAAGGGCTAAACGCCCTTAAGCTAATTTTTGCCGTTTTGCCAACAAGGCCGCGCCCAACGCGGCTTCGGTTTGTGATGCCAAAGTAATCGGCACACCCAGCAAGCGTTCACGCATTTTAATCCACGCCTGATTTTTTGCCCCACCTCCCATGCTTAAAACAGATGTCAGCGGCGTTGCACCTAGCTCAACGAGTTTGGCATAACCCGCCACTTCGATGCGGCTCAACCCTTGCAGGATGCCATGCAGAAATTGGGCA
This sequence comes from Gallionellaceae bacterium, assembly GCA_031420875.1. Classification (GTDB taxonomy): domain Bacteria; phylum Pseudomonadota; class Gammaproteobacteria; order Burkholderiales; family Gallionellaceae; genus Nitrotoga. The sequence goes on from JANONO010000273.1 coordinate 10,068, forward strand.
TCATCAAGGGGTCTCGGTGTCAGTCGCGGCATCAAAGAGGAATCATTAAACGGGAAACGCTCACCGGGGCGCGGCAGTGGGTAATAGTCTAACGTGGTGTCAACATTCGGATCAATTTGCTGGCTGAGTGTGGCCAGATCGTCGTCGCTAAAGTGTTGCCGCAACACGCTGCCACCGGCATTAGAAGCGCCACCCGCCAGCCACAGATCGCCGTAACGATGGCTATATACGCCATATTGCGCCGCCTCAATACGCCGCTTGGAAAGTATCTTTAGCACCAGTGTCGTGCCGAGCGAAGTGACTGCTGCGCCAGGTTTATTTGCGCCAAGTTCATTTGCGCCTGCGGCAATGAAGGCGGCAATGCTATCGGTGGTTCCCGCATGAACCACACAAGCAGGGTTGAGCTTGAACTGCTGTGACATGCGCGTGTTGATGGGTGCGAGTGCTACGCCAGGTGCAACTACGCGCGGCAACAAATCGGCGTGTGGCAGATTAAGCACCCTATCCGGCCAGCACAAACACTCAATGTCATAGCCAGTCTTCAGGGCATTGTGATAATCGCTGACCCCTCCCGCTCCGGTCAATAAAGCGGCCAGCCAATCTGCTTGATGCAGAAAGTGCGCTGTGTTTGACAGATCGGCATGAGTCGTCAACCATAAAAATTTGGCCAAGCCTGAAGTTGCGCCACAAACAATGTGGTCGGGTGGCGCTATTTTCTTTAATTGCTCTGCTGCAGCTTGGGCGCGTCCATCAAAATAAAGCAGCGCGGGTGAAGTCGGTTCCATATCCACATCGCACAGCAATACCGTGGCGGAAGTTGCAGAGATGGCCACGCCCTTGATCTGGGTCGCAATGGCCGATGGCAAGCTCTTTAGCAAAAAATGCAGTGCCTCACGCCAATCCAGCGGCGTTTGTGCGGTGGCATTGGGATAGGTGTAGCGGTTTTCATACAATATGGTTTCAGCTTCATCTATCGCGCAAGCGCGAGCGCCGGAGGTGCCGAAGTCGAGGCCGAGGTACATATTTAACCTATTAAATTCAGTTAAACCACAGAGGCACAGAGAACGTAGAGGAAAAACAAAGCGTTGTATTGCTATGCAGTATCACCCATTGGGTGAGCGACAACATGCTGCAAATCATTGAATAACGGCCTTTCTCTGTGCCTCTGTGGTGAGGGATTAAGGTTTAATTAGCTTATCGCTCGCCTTGAAAAATCTTTGGGGCGGAATCCCAGTGCGGCGAGTACGGCAAAATAAACCACAACCCCTCCGCTAACCAGCGCCGATAAACGCAAAATGCGCGACCAGCCAGAACTGGTTAGCCAGCTTTGCTCAGTGCCCATGCCCAACCACAAGGTAATCGCCAGCGCCAACATGGCGAGGCACACCTTGGCGAAAAACTTTGCCCAGCCCGGTTCGGGTTGGTAGATGTCATATTTACGCAGAAAATAAAATAGGATGGCGGAATTTAAACATGCGCCCAGACCGATAGACAGGGCGAGTCCGGCGTGTTGTATCCAGCCGACGAAGAGCGCGTTCATGGCCTGCGTCGCCAACAAAGTGACGATACCAATTTTTACCGGGGTCTTGATATTCTGTCGCGCATAAAAACCGGGAGCAAGTATTTTCACCAGTATCAAACCGACCAGCCCTACGCTATAGCCGATCAAGGCATAGCTCGTCATCTGCACATCATGTGCAGAAAATGCACCGTGCTGAAAAAAGGTAGCTAATATGGGCACGGAAATCATGCCCAGCGCTAGCGCAGCAGGCAGCGTCAATAGGATGGTCAAACGTAAGCCCCAATCCAGCAACCTTGAGTATTCCACCCTATTGTTATCAGCATGACACTTGGATAACGACGGCAGCAAAATGGTGCCTATGGCCACACCCAACACTCCAGCGGGGAACTCCATCAACCTATCGGCGTAATACAACCACGACACACTTCCCGCCACTAGAAACGAAGCGAAAATGGTGTTGATGATCAGACTGATTTGCGCGATGGACACACCGAACACAGCTGGCCCCATTTGCTTGATGACGCGCCACATACCTGGATCTTTCAGGCTGAAGCGGATGCTGGGCAACATGCCGATCTTTTTCAGGAAAGGAATTTGAAACGCCAACTGCACAAACCCGGCCAAAAACACCGCCCATGCCAAAGCCATAATGGGTGGGTCGCAGTAAGGTGCCAGCCATAACGCCGCACCGATGAGACATATATTCAGCAGCGCCGGTGCGATAGCCGGCACCCAAAATTTATTGTAGGTATTGAGTATTCCCGCTGCGACCGCGACCAGCGAGATGAAGAAAATATAGGGCGAGGTGACGCGCAACAGTTGCACGGTAAGATCAAATTTTTCGGCATCGGCAACGAAGCCGGGCGCACTGATATACACCAGTATCGGCGCGGCAATGATGCCAATTAAGGTAACCGCGAACAAAATAATCGCCAGCATGGTGGTGACGTGGTCAACCAGCAATTTGGTCTCGTCCTGCCCACGACGATTTTTATATTCACCAAAAATTGGCACGAAGGCCTGCGAAAATGCGCCTTCAGCAAATAATCGCCGCAGTAGATTAGGCAGTTTGAAGGCAACGAAGAAAGCATCCGTTGCCATGCCTGCACCAAATATTCGTGCAATGAGCACATCGCGCACAAACGCGAGTATGCGCGAAACTAGGGTCAAGCTGCTGATCGTGCCAAATGTTCTAAGCAAATTCATACGTGAGAGACAGTAAATGTTCCAGACGAAATATACACGACAATTTACCAGCTGATATGGTGTGAATGTATAACATGCTCGTCGCTTAAAATATTTCCATCACTTTTTATCTTTCTGCTACAGATACTTTTGCCAGCTTGCGCTGCAACGTGCGGCGGTGCATGTTCAATGCACGCGCGGTAGCGGAAATATTACCTTGATGTTCCTGCAACACGCGCTGTATATGTTCCCATTCCAGTCTTTCCACAGAGGGTGGCTGTGCATTGAGTGTAGCGCTGGTGTTCGCAAGATGCTCAAACGCTGCCACAATTTCATCGGCATTGGCTGGCTTGGACAGATACTGCGTCGCACCTAGTTTGATTGCTTCCACCGCTGTGGCGATGCTGGCATAACCGGTCAACACTACAATGCGCGTGGCCGGATCAAGTTCGTGCAAAGTGCGAACCAACACCAAGCCGGATGCGCCCCCCATTTTTAAATCAATCACTGCATATTCTGGCGGATTAACCTGCGCCAGTGGTGTGGCCTCTTCTACGCTATGGGCTACAGTCACTGTGTAGCCGCGCTTTCCTAGAGCTTGGCCTAATACTTGGCAAAAAATAGCGTCATCGTCCACCAACAACAATGAAGCCTGTTCGTTGATCGAAGTATTCATTTCATTCTCCCGTAATCCCCATCAAAACATAACTGGTGGCGATTCTAATCTGCCGGAGAATTACTATGTAGAATTAAATTTGATAAATGGTGCGACAAATTGTGGTTATGGCATAACCTAAAGGATTAGCCTCCACCGCAATGTATCGCGGTGCGACAAATTGTCGCGCGACATCATGTCGCATTCCGCTACCGGCATTCCATACATAAAATGCGTCCCATGTTTTATAAACGCAAATAAATAGGATGGCTGCAAATAACGCCCGTGAGATTCAACACCTTATCGTAGGCCAAGCGTGGCATCAGCGTTTAGCCGGGTGGTTGTTCCGTAACCATCGCTGGTTCGGCGTGGTAGCCTGCGTGGCGGTGATGATGTGGGCAGCCAGTGGGGTGATGCATCCCATTATGTCGCGACTGAATCCGCAGCCAATTAATGCACAAGCGCCGCAAATTCCACTCCTGTTGCACAGCGCGCTGATGCCATCCGAGGTTCTTTCACGCGCTGGCATCAAGGAAATATCCGGCTTGCGCGTGTTGGCTTGGAACGATGCCAGTTACTACCAAGTGAACATAGCAGGACAGAATATGCGCCGCTACTTTGAATTCAACAGCGGCGAAGAATTGCTAAATGGCGATGCCCGGTATGCCGAATTTCTGGCGCGCCATTTTGTTTATGGTGAGCAAGGAAAAGACAAGATGACTGGCGTCACGCGGCTGGCGCAGTTTGATGACGATTACCTGTCTATTAATCGCTTGTTGCCAGTGTACCGTGTGGATTTTCTACGCGATGACGGCTTGCGCGCTTATGTCGAAACCAGCCCGCCGCGCCTGGCAGCGCTGGTGGACGATACCAAGGCAACCTTGGGTTGGCTGTTCCGTGTTATCCATCAATGGGATTTTCTGAGCAACTGGGACAACACGCGCATGGCCTTGATGACGGCGCTGTTGACGGTGGCATTGTTGAGCGCGTTCTCCGGTATCTGGATGTATGGCTTTTTATGGCGGCGTGACACATTAAAAAATTCCCCTCGTCCATTGCGCCGCTGGCATCGTGGCATCGGCATTGCGGTATCGCTCAGCACTCTGCTGTTTACTATCAGCGGGGCATGGCATTTGCTGGTCAGCGAGCGGCTTGAGGTGCCGACGATATTGCTCAGCCAAGTTAGCACCGCTGGACTGACCTTGCCGGACAGCGTACGCCACGGCAACTGGGGGGGGATTTCTGCAGTGCAAATAGAGGGACAGGTTTACTACCAATTAACGGAGGCGGCAAAAGAAATTGCCATGATGGTCGGCGAACATGAGCACAGCGCGAAACCGGAGGCAGCTAAGAATGCTATCCAAACCATTTATGCACATGCCGCAAGTGGCACTATCATCCCCGATGCGGAGCGCCGTCATGCGGCAGAGTTGGCCGGACAACACAGCGGCTTGCCCGATGCTCAAATTACCGCCATTTCGTTAGTCACCAAATTCGAGGGCGAGTACGGTTTCATCAATAAGCGTCTGCCAGTGTGGCGCGTGGATTACGCTACGCCCGATCATGCTGCTTTTTATGTGGAAACCGGCAGCGGTGCATTGGCGACCATCGTGCGCGATGCAGCGCGGGTGGAAGGTTGGGTTTTTTCCTACCTGCACAAATTTCATTGGCTGGATTTTTCCGGGAAAAATGTGCGCGACATTGTGGCGGCGCTGTTTGCGCTGGGCAATTTGATCGTGGCGGTGTTGGGGTTATGGATGTTCACGCGGCGCTATGTCCGGCCTGCGTAACAAAATACGATGAATATCACCAGCGCATCCTATTCCTCAGCTGCTGGGCTGTATCAGCGAATGGTGGTAACAGCCATCGTCGTGGCATTTCATCTGTCCGTGTTCGCGGCTTGGCAGATGCAGCCCGCGCAGGCCGTGACCATACCGCATGAAATGGAAATATCGGTTGCAGTGATGATACCTGCTGCTGTGCAAGCAGAAGCATTGCCGCCGCAACAGTTGCCGACGCTACCCATTGAGCAGTCTGCACTGCCGGAAAAATTGCCAGAAAAATTTCCAGAAAAATCAGTAGCAGCACCGGCAGCGATGAGCGAAGCGCCCGCTGCTGCTGTCGTTGCTGCCACACCTCCCGCTCCATCCATCATTGTGACCGAAGCACGTTTCGATGCGGATTATCTGCAAAACCCTGCACCCGCCTATCCGCTCTTGTCGCGCAAGCTGGCTGAGGAAGGGGAGGTTTTGCTACAGGTGGAAGTCAGCGCAATGGGCACGGCCAGTCACGTTCAAATCAAGCAAGGCAGCGGCTATCCACGCCTCGATCAAGTCGCGCTTAACACGGTGCGGCAATGGCGTTTTGTTCCGGCGCGGCAGGGGGATACAGCAGTCTCGGCCTCTGTCGTGGTGCCGATCGTTTTTCGGCTGGATGGTTAAATTCAGAAAATTAATTTGTAGGAGCGCAATAAATTGCGCTCCTACAGCCCCGTGATTTAAATAATTCAACCTCAGGAGATTCAAATGAAGTTCCATTTAAAACCCATCACAGCCGCTCTATTGACCGCGCTATCCGCTACGGCTTATGCGCAGACTGACCCAGAAGCACCGGTCAAAACCCTAGGCACCGTCACCGTCACCAGCGGCCAACCGACCTCGTTGCCCACGCAAATTCCTACCACCATCGAAG
>JANONO010000274.1:0-4286 GCA_031420875.1 Gallionellaceae bacterium
CCTCGACCATGAAGCTGCTCACCACCTATGCCGGGCTGGAGATGTTCGGCCCCACCCATACTTGGAAAACTGAGGCCTATCTCAACGACAAGTTGGAGCTGGGTGTGCTGCAAGGCGATTTGATTTTGAAAGGGTATGGCAACCCCAAGCTGTCATTGGAACAATTCTGGTTGTGGCTGCGCGAACTGCGTGACCGTGGCTTGCGCGATATTCGTGGCAACTTGGTGCTGGATCGCAGCGTATTTGAAATACAACCTCACGATTCCTCGGCCTTCGACAATGAGCCTACTCGCCCCTACAACATGGGCCCAGATGCGTTGCTGCTTAACTTTAACGCGGTACGCCTGCGCTTTATTCCAGATGGTGAAAAGATCAATGTCATTAGCGAGCCTGAGTTGGCAGGTATCACGCGTGACAATCGCATTGCTGCGGCCACTAACTCAGTAAATTGTGAAAGATGGGATGAGCATATAACTACCCAACTAAACGAGGGAGCGATGCTATTGCAAGGCACTTTCCCTGTGCAATGCGGCGAGTGTGAGGACTATATTTGTCCGCTCCCGCACCCACAATATACGTATGCCGTGTTTCGCACACTGTGGCAAGAAATGGGCGGCACACTGGAGGGAGAGTTGCGCGAAGGTGTGCTGCCGGAAAATGCGACACTGTTTGCCACACATCAATCAGCGCCGTTAAGCGAGTTGATACGCGACATCAATAAGTTCAGCAACAATGTCATGGCTCGCCAGCTTTTTTTGAGCCTGAGTGCCAGCTCCAGTCCTAATCCCAGCCCCAAGGAGTTCGTGCAGCTAGAGCGCGCCACGCAGGCGAATGATGACACGCCATGCGTTGAACCACTGCCCTGTCAACTGGTTGCGGAATCAACGCCAGCCAGCGCACCCCTGCCAGCCAATATTGCGCGCAGCGAACAAGCTATGCTGAATTGGCTTGCACAAAAAGGTTTTAACTTCCCTGAATTGGTGCTGGAAAATGGCGCGGGTTTGTCGCGCCGTGAGCGCATCAGCCCGCGCCATCTGGCGCTGTTGCTGCAAAGCGCAAAGCGCGGGCCACTGGCGGCTGAGTTCGAGGCATCTCTGCCCATCCTAGGTGTGGATGGCACTTTGAAAAAGCGTCTCACAGATAAATCATCCACTGGCTACGGCCACCTTAAAACGGGTTCTCTGGAAGGCGTAAATGCGGTAACCGGTTATGTGCAATCGCGCAGTGGCAAGCAATGGATAGTAGTATTTTTAATCAACCATCCCAAGGCATATGACGGGCAGCAGGCGCAAGATGCCTTGATTGAATGGGTTCAAGGGCGACGCTAATTCCGTCTCTCGATGAAATCGCTACAAGCTCTCATCACTGGGCATACGTTTATATACGCGGCCAGCATAATCAAGCGATAATAGGCGACCTATTTATCCTAGATTGCCCATTAGACCCAATTGCGTCATTCCCGCCCCCGATTCAAGCCTTCGAGGGCAAGCTGCGTGGAAATGGCAGGCTAATGGATAATCCAAGTTTATAGGACTGAACGCTTAAAACATAAAGGATGGTATGAACGAATTTCAATCAATAGGTGCGTGGTGGATGTGGGTCGGGTTCGGCGTGTTTGTGCTGGCCATGCTGGCGATGGACTTGCTCCTGCTGGGCAAAAAGGGCGCGCATCGCGTCAGTATGCGCGAGGCGCTCGCTTGGTCGCTGGTGTGGTTCACGATGGCACTGCTGTTCGGCGCGGGCTTGTGGGGTTGGCTAGATCACACTAGTGGGCGCGAGGTGGCGGATGCCAAGGTGATGGAATACCTCACCGGTTACCTGTTGGAAAAGACCTTGGCGATGGACAATATCTTCGTTTTTGTGATGATATTTTCCTATTTCGCCGTGCCGCTGGAATACCAAAAACGGGTGCTGGTTTATGGCGTACTGGGCGCAATTATCATGCGCGTGGTGCTAATTCTGCTTGGCGCTTGGCTGATCGCGCAGTTCCATTGGGTGCTGTATATTTTCGGCGCGTTTTTGCTGATTACTGGCATCAAAATGATTTTGTTTGCCGAGCACGAGTCTGATCTGACCAAGAACCCACTGTTGAAGTGGCTGCGCAGCCATATGCGCATCACCGATATCTATCATGGTGACAAATTCTGGATATATGAAAAAGGTGTGCGCTGGTTCACGCCGATGTTTTTGGTGCTGTTGCTGATTGAGGCTTCCGACCTGATTTTCGCGATGGACAGCATCCCCGCCATTTTCGCCGTCACCAGCGACCCATTCATCGTGATCACGTCCAACATCTTCGCCATTTTAGGCTTGCGTGCACTGTATTTCCTGCTGGCCGACATGGCCGCACGCTTTCACTTGCTCAAGTATGGTCTGGCGGTAGTGCTGATGTTTGTTGGCACGAAGATGCTGATCGTGGATTGGTTCAAAATCCCGGTGGCAGTGTCATTGGGTGTCATCATCGCGGTGCTGGGGACCAGTATAATGTTGAGCTTGCTGGCGACACGCGGACAAAAACCCCCGGCCGCGGGTTGACTGCCATGGATTGACAATAAGCAATTAAAACTTTGGAGAAAAAATGAAACGTATCGAACACAACTTGGAAGTATTCATATACGGCAGCCGCTGGATGCTGGTACCCTTTTACCTGGGGCTGGTCGCTGGCATTGCCTTGCTGCTGGTGAAATTCGTCAAGGCGTTTATTGTGTTGGTGCCGACCGTGTTTACCGGGAACAGCGGCGATGCTCTGTTGGGGATACTGACACTGGTGGACATCACGCTGGTGGCCAATCTGCTCATCATCATCATCTTTGCTGGTTACGAAAACTTCGTTTCCAAAATTGACACCGGCGAGAGCGAAGACCGCCCGGACTGGATGGGGCATGTCAGTTTTTCCGACCTCAAGCTAAAACTGATCGGCTCTATCGTCGCCATCTCGGGTATCGAGCTGCTCAAGTTTTTTATTAACATCAGAGAAGTTGAAGACCGCGAGTTGGCTTGGGCGGTGGGCATACACATCACCCTGGTGTTTTCCGGGGTAATGTTCGCGTTGATGGATCGAATTTCCGGTGGCGGGCATGGCAAAGCAGGAAAATAAACCTTAAGGAAACGCGAATTTAATCGATCAAGCCGATGATAGCAAGGCGCAACAGGGCGAAAAACCGGAGTGTGCTTAATGCACAGGAGGATTTTGAGCCCTGTTGCAACGCCGCTAGCGCGGCTTCAGGGATTAAATCTGCATTTCCTTAAAGCCGCAGCTCATAGGCGACTGAGGCTTGCAGCGGTGGAGTTTTCAAAGATGGGCGCTGTATCACCCAGATGTTCTATTTGATTGCACCTGTTCACGGATTGCACCAGTCGCAGCGGCTTGCCGTTGCAGCCTTCTCTAAGCGCGCTATCGTCACTTGGTGGTCACAGCGGAGGCAACGGTAGATTTCTGCCTGAGCCTCGCGAGTCGGGGTGTCGCAATCCTCGCAGGGCAGGCCGGGTACGCGTTCGGCCAGTTGAAAACCAGGCAGGTCACAGGCCGGGCAGAGTGTACGCAGTTTGAGCGCGAGATTCTGGGCAGCCTGAGCGATCACCTTCATGCGCGCAGGGTTCATATGGGCACGCACGTCCGTTTCCAGGAAGGACTGACCGTTGTCCGCTTCGCCACAGGCCCAATCGAATGCTGTGCGCAGCGCCTGCCAGTCGGCGATGCCCTTGCGTATGCGAACATCCTCCTCGTGCTGCGGGCGCACCACCAAGCCATGTTCTGGGAAACCTGTGGCACGGGCAAAGACTTCGGCTACGCCCCAATCCGCCGTGAGCTGATGCGCGAAGTTGGTCTTGCCTGCGGCCACTCCCACCACCTCAATGCCCAGCGTATCGTCTATCCAGATCAGCATTTCCACATTCCAAGACAACATCCCGATGAAGGGATCCGGCCCGAAGCTGCCCTCGCTGGCAATCCCCAGCGGTAGCCCTGCTAATTCCATGCCGAGGCGCGCCTTTTTGCGCGCCGCTTCAAGCTGGACACCGGCGCGCGGAATGTCGCGGGTAAACGTACCGAGCTGATCGGTATCAAAACCGCTGACATGTGCCACCCGGCAGCCCAAGGCCGTCTCCAGTTCGGGTGCAACAATCTTTTCCTCGCCGTGCTGGGTGAGGAACGCGATGCGGCAACCGAGATAGCGGCTTGTCCGCGCCATCGTTTGGTTTTCAGTGGCGGAACCGGGCACGGGGCTTAGGGTGTCACTCATCTGCATCGCCCTGGCTGTGCTCAGGCATGGCTTGTGCAGCACGGC
>JANONO010000275.1:0-2716 GCA_031420875.1 Gallionellaceae bacterium
CGCACGGCCCATTACCCCGGATTCCAGCAACACATCCGCCTCGACCGTAGGATTGCCACGGGAATCTAAAATCTCACGCGCTATTACATCAACTATTGCACTCATCTCTATTCCTTAACTTTCATTAAAGGGCATCTCTAAAAATCCAAACTCCGTCGCGATACTGTGTTGCTCACAAAAAATTACTCCTTACATATCACCCATATGCGGCGTCGAAATTTTTTGCTCGCGCCTTGTCTCGCTTAGGATTTTGAATTTTTAGAGGCGCCCTAAACATTACGCAAATCCACATTTTCTTCTATCAACCCTTGTTGCTTAACTGTTTCATCCAAAATTTTAAGTGTATGCAGCAGCGCCTTCAGATGCCCCAGCGGAAAAGCGTTCGGGCCATCAGACATGGCCTGAGCCGGATGGGGATGGGTTTCCATAAACAAACCGGATACGCCCACCGCCACCGCCGCCCGCGCCAGCACCGGCACAAACTCGCGCTGCCCCCCACTGACCGTCCCTTGCCCGCCAGGCAACTGCACCGAATGCGTGGCATCGAATACTACCGGACAGCCGGTGTTACGCATCACCGCCAGTGAGCGCATGTCCGAAACTAAATTGTTGTAACCGAATGATGCACCGCGCTCACACACCATGATGTTGTCCACGCCGCTCGCTTCGCGTGCTTTTTCCACCACGTTTTTCATGTCCCACGGCGACAGGAACTGTCCTTTTTTGATATTGACCGGCTTGCCGCAGCGCGCCACAGCGTGAATAAAATCAGTCTGGCGGCACAAAAAAGCGGGGGTTTGCAACACATCCACCACAGCTGCAACGGGTGCAATTTCCTCGATGCTATGAACATCGGTTAGCACCGGCACACCGATCTGTTTTTTCACTTCGGCCAATATGCGTAAGCCTTCATCCATGCCAAAACCGCGAAAGGATTTTCCGGAGCTTCGATTAGCCTTGTCGTAGGAAGATTTATAGATAAACGGTATGTTCAGCGCCAAACAAATTTCCTTGATCTGCCCGGCAGTATCCAACGCCATTTGCTCAGACTCGATCACGCACGGCCCGGCAATCAGAAAGATGGGTTGATTCAGACCGACGTTAAATCCACATAATTTCATGCTGATACTTTCTGTTGTGCCTGTTTGGCTAGACGGCTCTGCAGCACCGCTTCCACATACGATTTAAAGAGCGGATGCCCGTCACGCGGAGTCGAAGTAAATTCCGGGTGAAACTGCACCCCGACAAACCACGGGTGCATGGTTTGCGGCAATTCCATTATTTCCGGCAAGTCCTCAGCGGGGGTGCGGGCTGCGATTACCAGCCCGGATTTTTCCAGTGCGGGAACATAAAAATTATTGACTTCATAACGATGACGATGGCGCTCGTTCACTTCAGCACCATAGATGCGCGCCGCCAGCGTGCCGGGTTTAATCGGGCAACGTTGTGAGCCCAAGCGCATGGTACCGCCCAGATCAGAATCCGCGCTGCGTGTCTCAACCTTACCTTCACGGTTACGCCACTCGGTGATAAGTGCGACCACAGGATGCTCTGTTTCCAGATTGAACTCCGTACTATTCGCATCTTTCATCCCGGCCATGTGCCGCGCATATTCGATCACCGCGAGCTGCATGCCTAGGCAAATTCCCAGATAAGGCAATTTGTTTTCCCGCGCATAACGTATCGCAGCAATTTTCCCCTCAGTGCCGCGCTTGCCAAAACCACCCGGCACCAGCACTGCATCAAGTTTTTGCAAGTCCTGGATGCCGCTGCTTTCAATCATTTCCGAATCTATATATTCGATATTGACCCGCGTCGAAGTGTGTATGCCAGCATGACGCAAGGCTTCGATCAGGGACTTGTAGGATTCGGTCAGATCAACATATTTACCCACCATGCCGATGGTAATTTCATGCTGCGGGGTTTTCAATGCGTTGACTAATTTGTTCCATACCGATAAATCAGCGGGTGGAATATGTAAATCGAGTTGCTCGCAGACAATACGATCCAAGCCCTGCTCATGCAACATTTGCGGAACCTTATAGATGGTGTCCACATCCCACATGGAAATAACCGCTTCCTCGCGCACATTGGCAAAGAGCGAAATTTTGCCGCGCTCATCATCGGGGATAGGACGATCTGCACGGCACAGCAATGCAGTAGGAAAAATACCAATCTCACGCAGCTTCTGCACACTATGTTGGGTCGGCTTGGTTTTCAGTTCACCGGCGCTGGCTATGTAGGGAACGAGTGTCAGATGAACGTAGGCCGTTTCATTCCGCCCCCGGCGCAAACCCATCTGGCGCGCCGCCTCCAGAAAGGGCAACGATTCAATATCACCCACTGTGCCGCCAATTTCAACGATGGCTACATCTGCTTTGCCATCATATGAAGCTGCCGCGCCACGCTCGATGAAAGCCTGAATTTCATTGGTGATATGTGGGATAACCTGCACCGTCTTGCCCAGATATTCACCGCGCCGTTCCTTGCGAATCACGCTGTCGTAAATCTGCCCAGTAGTAAAGTTGTTAGCCTTACGCATCTTGGCCGAAGCAAAACGCTCGTAATGTCCCAGATCCAGATCCGTTTCCGCACCGTCTTCCGTCACGAACACCTCACCGTGCTGGAAAGGGCTCATGGTGCCGGGGTCAACATTGATATAGGGATCAAGCTTGAGCAGTGTGACCTTGAGGCCGCGCGATTCGAGAATCGCGGC
>JANONO010000276.1:0-4672 GCA_031420875.1 Gallionellaceae bacterium
GAAAAGCTCAGCGTCGCCAACGCAAACTGCGGCCCCTCCAAGCGCAACGCAGGAATCGCCAGCGCCGCACCCACAAGCAACCCCAGCAATAAACTTGCGCCCAGCGCAGGCAACAATCCAAAGCCCAGCACGGACACACACAGCCCCGCCGCATAAGCACCCAAGCCCAAAAAAGCCGCATGTCCCAGATTGATTTGACCCAGATAACCTACGCTGACATCCAGACCAATGAGCAGAATTGCATAAATAGCCAATAGCGTCAGCAGCCCCAAGATATATGAATTGCTTACCAACAGCGGGATAGCCGCGAGCAAGGAAATAATGATTATTTCTGCACCGCGTATCAGTAACAGACGTTTCCACATAAGGATAAATCTCAAAATCTTAGTTGACCGTATCTGTTGGGAGCGCGGACATCCTGTCCGCTGCGGGTGGGATGCCCGCGCTCCAGTCATGCCGTGACTTGAATTGTGCTTTATAGGGTGAAAGCATTTTTAAAAACACTCGTTCCTTCGGGAGGAAAGCTGGGGGAGTGGGTAAAGCCTATGCAACACCCGCTTGATGCGCCTGCTCATCGGCATGATAACTACTACGCACCATCGGGCCACAAGCGGCATGGGTAAAACCCATTTCTAATGCGGCCTGCTCGAACTGTTTAAAAACGTCGGGGTGAACATAACGCAACACCGGCAAGTGGCCATCGGAAGGTTGTAGATATTGTCCCAAGGTGAGCATTTCAACATCATGTTCACGCAGGTCGCGCATGGCTTGTAGCACCTCCTCATCCGTCTCCCCCAAGCCCAACATCAACCCTGATTTCGTCGTGACCTGCGGAAAGCGCGCCTTGAAATCTTTCAACAACTTGAGCGAGTGCGCGTAATCAGCGCCGGGTCGCGCCAGCTTATACAAGCGCGGCACCGTTTCCATGTTGTGGTTAAGCACATCGGGCAAACTTTTCCCCAGTATGTCTAGCGCGGTATCCAAACGACCACGAAAATCCGGCACCAATGTTTCCAACTTGGTGTGCGGCGAAGTGGCGCGTATGGCAGACAGGCAATCCTCAAAATGTTGCGCGCCGCCGTCGCGTAAATCATCGCGATCTACGCTGGTAATGACCACATATTTAAGTTTGAGCAACGCGATGGATTGCGCCAAATGCATCGGCTCGTCAACATCCGGCGGCAGCGGTTTGCCGTGCCCCACATCGCAGAACGGGCAGCGCCGCGTACACAGATCACCCAAAATCATAAAGGTGGCCGTGCCCTTGCTGAAACATTCACCAATATTAGGGCAAGAAGCTTCTTCGCATACGGTATGCAGTTTGTGTTCGCGCAACAGACGTTTAACGTCATGGTAACCCTGGCCGCTGCCAGATTTAACCCGTATCCATTCTGGTTTTCGCAGACGTTGCTGCAAGGGAATAATTTTTATAGGATTGCGCGCCGTTTTGGCTGCGCCAGTTTGTTTTTCAGTCGTATTCTCAGTCGTATTCATTGATGTGATCGGTAAGTGTTAAAGTTTTTTGAGCGCTGCTACATCGTCTCAAGATGCGGATTTCCAAAAGCGCCCGCCCAAAAGCGCCCGCCAAGTGTAATTCGTAATTCAAGTGTAATTCGTAATTATCGTACATATACCCTACACCTACCAGCAATTCCATTTCGAGGTGCCCTCAAAACCCTGCCTTTGCCAGTCACTTTGTGAACTTGCGCTATCAATTTTAAGTTGCAAATTAGGATTGTAGAAAATTTGCAATCCGGGCGAATTCCTCCACCCCCAAATTTTCCGCCCTTAGCTGTGCATCAATGTGCAGATGTTCAAAGTCAGTTTCTTTAAGAAAGGCCTTGAGCGTATTACGCAAAGTCTTGCGGCGTTGGCCAAAAGCTGCGGCGACCACTCGCGCAAATAATTTCTCATCTCGCACCAACACCTCGCTGGCCGACAAAGGGATCAAGCGCACGATGGCGGAATCCACTTTAGGAGCGGGGCGGAAAGATTCTGGTGGTACGTCTAACAATTTTTCCATATAAAAACGGTATTGCAACATCACTGACAAACGCCCATATGCGGGCGTGGAAGGTGCGGCGACCATGCGCTCTACCACTTCATTTTGCAGCATAAAGTGCATGTCTTGAATGCGTTCAGCATAGGCGGCGAAGTGAAATAGCAGCGGTGAAGAAATGTTGTAAGGCAGATTGCCGACGATGCGTAGCGGTGCGGATAATTGCGCCAAATCGAACTGGAGCGCATCACCCGCGTGGATGACCAATTTATTTTGCGGATAGTCACGCTCCAATCGAGCGAGGATGTCGCGGTCAATTTCAACCACATGCAAGCGGTCAAGCTGTTGCAGCAGCGGCCTAGTCAGCGCACCCAAGCCTGGCCCGATCTCTACCATTTGATCTGCGGGAAGCGGTCGAATGGCGCGAATAATATCGGCGATGATGCGTTCATCTACCAGGAAATTTTGGCCGAATTTTTTTTTGGCTTTGTGCAATAGGGTCGTCTCTTAAAAATTAAAATCCTGATCTGGCGCGAAGAGAACAGCCGCACACCACATATTTCATTACTATGATTGAACACCTAGGCGCAGGCGGGTACGCTAATTTTTCGCGCAAAGTTCACCACGAAATATAGAGAATAGGTGGATGGGTGGCGTTGTGGTAGAATTCGCGCCCTTTTTACCCAGCAAGGCAACACTCCATGTCCCGCGAACTTCGTAATATAGCCATTATCGCCCACGTTGACCACGGCAAGACCACTTTAGTGGACAAATTGTTGGGGCAGACCGCCACCTTCGCTGCACACCAACAGGTAGTCGAACGCTTCATGGATAGCAACGATCTGGAAAAAGAGCGGGGCATTACCATTCTAGCCAAGAACTGCGCGGTGGATTACGAAGGGGTGCATATCAATATCGTTGACACACCCGGACACGCCGACTTTGGCGGCGAAGTAGAGCGTGTGCTGTCTATGGTGGATGGCGTGCTGCTGCTGGTGGATGCGGTAGAAGGCCCGATGCCGCAAACCCGTTTTGTTACTAAAAAGGCGCTGGCACTCGGCCTGCGCCCTATCGTGGTCATCAATAAAATTGATCGTCCCGGTGCGCGCCCGGAATGGGTCGTGGATCACACTTTTGATTTGTTCGACAAACTTGGTGCAACCGAAGAACAGCTGGATTTCCCTGTCGTATATGCCTCGGCACTGAATGGTTATGCCACGCTGGATTTGGCCGTGCCAAGCACGGATATGCGCCCGCTGTTTGATACCGTGCTCAAGCACGTTCCTGTGCCGGTAGGGGATAACGATGCCCCTTTGCAATTTCAAATTTCCGCTTTGGATTATTCCAGTTTTGTCGGGCGCATCGGCGTGGGCCGCGTCACGCGCGGTCGCATCAAACCGGGCCAGGAGGTGATGGTATTGAATGGCGACAAAACCCCCAAGAAAGGCCGAGTCAATCAAGTATTGGGCTTTCATGGAGTGGAACGGGTGCAGATGGATGAAGCCGGAGTGGGTGAGATTGTGCTGATTAACGGCATCGAAGATATTGGCATCGGTGTCACGCTGGCCGACATCAACCAGCCGGAAGCGCTGCCCATGCCCAAGGTAGATGAGCCTACCTTGACCATGACTTTCCAGGTCAACAACTCGCCCCTAGCGGGACAGGAAGGCAAGTTTGTAACCAGCCGCCAGATTCGTGAGCGCCTGAACAAAGAACTGCTGGTCAACGTGGCACTGCGCGTGGAAGATACCAGCGAGACCGATTCCTTTTTGGTGTCGGGTCAGGGTGAGTTGCATCTGACCATCTTGCTGGAAACGATGCGCCGAGAAGGTTTTGAGCTGGCTGTTTCCAAGCCGCGCGTGGTGTTCCGTGAAATTAACGGCGAAAAATGCGAGCCTTATGAAATGCTCACCGTGGATGTGGAAGAAACCAACCAAGGCGCAGTGATGGAAGAGCTCGGTCGGCGTCGCGGTGATTTGCAAGATATGCAGTCTGATGGCAAAGGCCGTGTGCGCTTGGAATACCGCATTCCGGCACGCAGTCTGATTGGCTTTCAGGGCGACTTTATGACCATGACGCGCGGCACCGGGCTGATTGCTCACGTATTCGACGACTACGGCCCGGTCAAACCGGATATGCCAGGTCGCCATAACGGCGTTTTGGTTTCGCAGGATAACGGCGAGGCCGTGGCCTACGCCCTGTGGAAACTGGATGATCGTGGCCGCATGTTCGTCAGCCCCGGCGACAAATTGTACGAAGGCATGGTCATTGGCATCCACAGCCGCGATAACGATCTGGTGGTGAACCCGATCAAGGGCAAACAACTGACCAACGTGCGCGCTTCCGGTACGGATGAGGCGGTGCGCCTGACCACGCCGATTAAATTGACACTGGAATCCGCAGTGGAATTTATTGACGACGACGAGCTGGTAGAAATTACTCCGCAATCCATTCGCGTACGCAAGCGTTACCTCACAGAGATTGAACGCAAGCGCTCGTCGCGGTAATTTTTTGGGTGCTTGGTTTAACCTCAGGGCGCCTCTAAAAATTCAAAATCCTAAGCTAGGCAAGGCGCGAGAAAAATTTTAGCGCGCCGCATATGTTTGATATGTAAGCGTTAAAATTTTTGGAGCAACGCAGCATCGCGACGGAGTTTGGATTTTTAGAGGTGCC
>JANONO010000277.1:0-2585 GCA_031420875.1 Gallionellaceae bacterium
GTAATACAGTTTGCAGCCATTTCTCCGAAGCGCGCATGGGTATATTAACGGTCAGGCCACGGTCATCAATGCGAAGGCCGATGCTGCGTCTTCGGCCGGTACGCTTGAGGGTGTAATTGATGGGCTTGCCAGCCAGATGAATGCTGCGCTGCTCGACAGTGGCTAGAGGAAGGATTAGGTGGCGTAATTTATTCAGCATCAGGACAGGCGTGTCATCTCATCTTCTATCCATTCTTCCGCGCGCCGATTGATTTTATCGGCACTGAGTCCGGTGGAATCTATGGGTTGGCCGATACTCATGGTGATGACCCCGGGCAATTTGAAGAAAGCATTTTTCTTCCACAGCCTGCCAGCATTATGCGCCACAGGCACCACTGGAACGCCACTGGCAGCCGCCAAATAAGCACCGCCGCGCTTATACTTGCCACGCTGACCAAATGGAACGCGAGTCCCTTCCGGAAAAATCACCACACAAAACCCCTGTGCCAGACGCTCCTGGCCTTGACTTAATAATTGCTGAATTGCTTCGCGCTTGTTACCACGGCTGATGGCAATCGGGCTGGTCATGGCCAAGCCCCAGCCGAAAAATGGCAGCCACAATAATTCGCGTTTGAACACCCAAACTTGCGGCGGAAATACTTTTTGCAAGGCTATTGTTTCCCAAGCGGACTGGTGTTTGCACAATACAATACTGGGCTGGGTCGGTATATTCTCTGCGCCGCGCACCTCCAAACGTATATTGCACACTACGCGCAGCAGCCACATCACCGACAGCGCCCAGCCGGAGATAATGCGGTAGCGCGTAATCGGATGCAGCGGGAAAGACAGCAAGGCAAACAGCGTGAAAAATGGCGTGATGAGGATTTGCAGAGTTAAAAAAATCAGCGACCGCAGAAATAGCATAAGTGTCTTATACCAATGGCGAAACTGCCGCCGCCAGATCAGGATAAATCAGCGTACCTAGCGGCAATCCGCCTGCCGCTTGGGTCTTCATGCCCTTGCCACTAAGTACCAGTATGGGTAACGCGCCCAGCTGGGTGGCACATTCCAGATCACGCAAGGAATCGCCCACTGCGGGTACGCCCTTCATGTCCACGTTGTAACGAGCTGCAATTTCTTCAAGCATACCGGCGCGGGGTTTGCGGCAATTGCAATCTGACGCTGCCGCATGAGGACAGAAAAAAATCGCATCTATGCGGCCACCCGCATGTGCCACTGCCTTGTGCATTTTGTCGTGTATGGCATTCAGCGTAGCCATGTCGAACAGCCCGCGCCCGATGCCAGATTGATTGGTCGCCACCACCACGCGGTAGTCCGCTTGCACCAGGCGGGCAATCGCTTCTAAGCTGCCGGGCAGCGGCTTCCATTCATCTGGGCTTTTGATGAATTGGTCGGAGTCATAATTAATGACACCATCGCGGTCGAGAATGATGAGTTTCATAGCGTAGGGTGGGCACGTTTTGTGTGCCCACCGTTCATTCGCGTCGGCACATAAAACGTGCCCACCCTACGGCTGGTTTGAATTTCATTTTTCACATTTCACCCGTCACTATTTTTAAGCTGCCAATTTAGAAATGTCCGCGACACAATTCATCGCCTGATGCAATTGTGCCAGCAAGGCCAAGCGATTGGCGCGCAATGCCATATCCTCATCATTCACCATGACGTTATCGAAGAAGGCATCTACGGGTTCTTTCAATGCAGCCAAGGCTTGCAAGGAGGTGGTGTAGTCCCCTGCCACGAATGCCGCATTCGCCTTGGGCGCAATGTTAATCAACGCCTGATGCAAGGCTTGCTCGGCGGGTTCTTGCAACAGCGCAGCCTTGACCTCGCCACTTACCACGCCTTCGACCTTCTTCAGGATGTTACGTACCCGCTTGTTAGCTGCCGCCAGTGCAGCGGACTCCGGCAATCTGGCGAAGGCGCGCACTGCATCTAAACGTTTATGTACGCCACTCAAATATTGCGGCGCTATTGAAAGCACAGCATCAATCTGAAGTGGCGTAAATGCACCTCGCAGACTTCCATCTGCAATGTAAACCTGGCTGGGCTTGGTGTTGATTAATTGTTGTTCAAGTATTGATTCGTCGGAAAGATAAAATTTAACTCGTTCGTAAATGAACCCTTTAATTTGAATAGATGCATCAGTAATTTTTCCACCAAAAAGAGACATTGTTTGTGGGAGCAAATCATCCAGGCTGAGCGGCAATTCCTTCTCGATCAACATGCGAGCAATGCCCAACGCATGACGGCGTAACGCGAACGGGTCCTTGTCGCCCGTCGGTATCTGCCCGATGCCGAACATGCCGACCAGCGTTTCCAATTTATCTGCCAGTGCAACACAGATGCCAACCTCATTACGTGGCAACTCATCGCCTGCGAAACGCGGTTTGTAATGGTCTTCAATAGCAAACGCAATGTCATCGCTCAAGCCGTCGTGCTGCGCGTAGTATCGACCCATGATGCCTTGTAACTCTGGAAATTCACCCACCATGTCGGTGAGCAAATCCGACTTGGCTAACATCGCTGCTTGATCGGCCTGTGCCGCCAGTGCCTCGCCACCGAGTTGTTGGCCAATCGCTTTG
>JANONO010000278.1:0-6223 GCA_031420875.1 Gallionellaceae bacterium
TGACCGCAGGAGTATATGCACAAGTCGCGGTCAAGCCGTTCAAGAAAACCTTCCCGGCATGATAAGCAGAGTGGAAAAAATGCGTTCGCTGCTGACGGTATTACATCCCACTCAGATTGAAATTACCGACGACAGCCACAAGCATGCAGGACATGCGGGCGCGCGCGAGGGTGGGGGGCATTACGTGCTCAAAATTGTATCGGTGCAGTTTGTTGGCCAGCCTACCTTGGCGCGACACCGTATGATATATTCAGCGCTGGGAGAGATGATGAAGCACGAAATTCATGCGCTGAATATTACCGCCTGCACGCCCGAACAACCCAAACTTTAACTTTTTAATTCAAGGATTGAACCATGTCAAAACCGTTAAAATTAGCCGTTTTTTCTTTACTTTCCGCGCTGACGCTTGGTCAGGCTTATGCTGAAGAAAGCCCTGTAGCAGTAGTGAACGGTGTTCCCATCCCGCAGGAGAGATTGGAAATGCGGGTTAAATCAATTACTGCTCAAGGTCAGCCAGATAGCCCTCAGATGCGAGATTCTGTGCGCGAAGAATTAATTAACATCGAACTTATTTCGCAGGAAGCACTTAAGAATGGCGTGGACAAACAGGCTGAGGTTGTGGGTCAAATTGAATTTGCTAAACAATCCATACTGGCCAGTGCCTACATGCAGGACTTTGTTAAAAAAAATCCAGTGAGCGAAGATGCACTCAAGCAGGAATATGAAACCATAAAGTTGGCTAACAGCTCAAAGGAATACAAGGCCAGCCACATCTTGGTGAAGGAGGAAGCTGAGGCTAAGTCTATTGCGGAAAAACTTAAAAAAGGATCTAAATTTGACAAGCTGGCCAAGAAACATTCCTTGGATCCCGGTTCAAAAGAAAAGGGAGGCGAGCTAGACTGGAGCAGACCTGGCACTTTCGTTCCATCATTTGACAGCGCGTTGGTGAGCTTGAAAAAAGGTGAAGTGAGTGCGCCCGTCAAGTCTGATTACGGTTGGCACATCATCAAGCTGGACGATGTTCGGGATTTCACTTTCCCGGATTTTCAGGAGGTGAAGTCGGATATTGCACAACGCATGCAGCAACAAACTGTAATGAAAGCGGTTGAAGATATACGCAAGTCGGCGAAGATTGAATAATTCCATTTCCCGATCAAAAGTACATTTATGTAGGGCGGGTGTGACCCGCCCTACGGATTATCCTAAAAACCGCAGTTGGTATGCTTCGACTTCGCGGCAAACCCCGCCGATACGCTCAGCACGAACGGAAATATGAACTCACCCGATGGGTAACAGGCCGTTCGCCCTGAGTAGCCCGCACAGCGGGCGTTATCGAAGGGTAGGCATCGTTCAACTGCGGTTTTTAGGATAATCTGGGTTAAACCCAGATTATCCATTAGCCAGAATTGCGTCATTCCCTGTCACCTCCCGCCTGCACGAGGGTGACAGGGAATGACGGGCTAATGGACATCCGGGTCAAATATTCCTGCTCTTCTTGAGCAAATCATACGCCAACTGAATTTCCTTAGCTTGCTCGGTTGCCATCGCTATCATGTCTTCCGGCATGCCTTGGCCTATCAATTTGTCTGGGTGGTATTGGCTTATTAATTTGCGATATGCGCGCTTGATTTCTTGATCGCTGTTGTCTTTGGTAACGCCCAAAGCCTTATAAGCATCATCCAACGCAGCGGCAGTATTAACTTGCCCTCCCCCAAAATGAGATTGATTCAGCACCATCTCCATCAAGTGCTTAAACGCGGCCTGATCGTAGCCTAGGCGACTGGCAATGTCCGCCAGCAATGCTTCCTCGGCCGGATGAAAATTTCCATCCGCCAGCGCCATCACGATAAGATAAACCAGCAACATCTGCTTCAGATTTTTGGTGTGCCCACAAACCGCCATAAATTTATTGTAAGTCTGTGCAATATCAAACGCCGGATCAGCGCCGCGCTTAAATAAGATGATGGCCTGCTGGCGATGTTCCGGTGTCATGCCCAGCTTTTGCATAAATTGCTCGATGTGCGCGATTTCGCCCTGAGAGACTTGGCCGTCGGCCTTGGCTAGTCTTCCCATCAAGATAAACACCGTCTCCAGGAACACAGTTTGGCGCAAGGCATTCTGCAGGGGGTTAATTCCGCCCGTGCCGTAAGCCTTCATGCGGTCAAAAAATGACCCTAAGAAAAACCCCAGCAATGCGCCGAAGAATCCGAAAAAATAGTAACCTGCGATGATGCCTATGAACTTGAACAAAACATCTCCTGAAAAAAATTATAAAATCTTTGTACCTGTACCCGACACACTCAGCAACATCCGCAACCCCCATCCCACGCCAAACCCGGTCACATCGCTGGCCACACCGCCCAAGCCACCTTCGCAACGGCTGGCAGATAAATCCACATGCAGCCACGGCGTATCGTGCTCGACAAAGCGTTTCAGAAAACGCGCGGCGAGGATGTGATCCGCTTCGCCATCCAGTGTGCATTGTTTGATGTCGGCGACTTTTGAATCCAGCGCGGGTTCGTAATCTTCGTCCATGGGAAAGGCGCATAGCCGCTCACCGCTTTGTTGCCCGGCCTGCACGGCTTGTTGCAACAAGGCATCGCGGTTTCCCAGCACGCCACTATATCTTGCGCCCAGCGCCACGGCCATGCTGCCGGTCAGCGTAGCGAAATCAATCAGCAGATTAGGTTTGGCGCGTGAGGCTAGAGTGAGCGTATCAGCCAGCACCATGCGGCCTTCTGCATCAGTGTGCATGATTTCTATAGTCGTGCCGTTCAGTGCTCGGACGATGTCGTTTTGTTTATAGGCTTTGGGGCTGATGTGATTCTGCGCGATGGCCAGCCAGCAATCGATATTTACCGCCAGCTTTTGCTGTGTAGCAGCCAGCAGAATACCGAGCGCCACCGCCGAGCCGTTCATGTCTTCGTGCATGCCGTGCATATAGCGCGCGGGCTTGAGATTGTGACCGCCGGTGTCAAAGCAGATACCCTTGCCCACTAATGCCACGGTTTGTTTGGCCTTGGGGTGGGTGTAGCGCAGATGTACGATGGCGGCATCATCTTCCGCACTACCCTGCGCCACGGCGACAAACGCGCCTGCGCCCATTTTGCGTAATTTTTTCAGGTCAAACTCTTCATGCTTCCATTTGTTGCTCTGCGCCAGTTTTTTGACGCGCGCCCGATACAGTGCCGGGGTCAGTTCATTCGGTGGCAACATAGTCAACTCGCGGCACAAAAAATTGCCCGCTGCTTGTGCCTTGAGCGCAGAGAAAGGCGCGTCGTCGGCAACACCATACAGCACAATTTTTTGCAGCGATTTACGTTCGTCTTTTTTCTTGTGCAACGGCAACAACGCGCTATTCACCCAAGCGCCATATACGGCCAGCTCTGCCGCCTGCTTGCGCTGCGCCGCATCTCCCAGCACCACGATGAATAGCTCCTTGGGGTTTTCTGCCAGCAACAGTTGCAAGGCCTTGCGGGTTTGAGTTTGCTGGGCAAAGCTTGGTTTACTGAAATCCAACATCGCCCATGCAATCAGGCTGCCGCTTTCAGCATTGGCGGCTACGGGCGATTTTTCTAATTCTTCTGCTTTCATTTCACGCCGCTTGAGCACAGCAGTCAGCAAATCGCGCTGCGGAAAATCGCGCGGCAGAGTTTTTCCTTTAGGCAACAACACCAGCAAGTGTGTTGCGCTCAGGGTTTTGGGCATGGATAAAAAAGCGGTCAGTTGTGCTAGCATTACGTCCTCGTTTTAGTGGTTCGTCATTCCGGGCTTGACCCAATACTGTTCGCTTAGCACCAATCCGTTCGCCCTGAGCCTGTCGAAGGGTCATCAATTGGCGACGGGTGGTTCGACAAGCTCACCACGAACGGTTAAGCGAATAGTATTGGGGCTTGACCCGGAATCCAGCAATTCAAACAACTGGATTCCCGCTTTCCCCCCGCCTGTGCTAGGGTGATAGAGAATGACATTAGACCCGCAATTATACGGGCATTTCATTCGTAAATTTATGCGCCAATATTTGTATTTGATGAAACATGTGCTGGAGCACGGCACCAAAAAATCTGACCGCACCGGCACCGGCACGGTCAGCGTGTTTGGCTATCAGATGCGCTTTGTTCTGGCGCAAGGATTCCCGCTGGTCACTACCAAAAAATGTCACCTGAAATCTATCATCCACGAACTACTGTGGTTTTTACAGGGCGATACCAACATTCGCTACCTCAAGGAAAACGGCGTAAAAATCTGGGATGAGTGGGCGGACGAACGCGGCAATCTGGGCCCGGTGTATGGCAAACAATGGCGCTCGTGGGCGAGCATAGATGGTCGTGTGATTGACCAGATCAGCGAAGTCATCGCACAGATCAAAAAAAATCCTGACTCGCGCCGCCTGATCGTCTCCGCCTGGAACGTGGGCGAATTGGATCAAATGGCACTGGCTCCCTGCCACGCTTTCTTTCAGTTTTATGTGGCGGATGGAAAATTATCCTGCCAGCTATATCAACGCAGCGCGGATATATTTCTCGGCGTGCCGTTTAACATCGCCTCGTATGCCTTGCTCACGCTGATGATGGCTCAGGTGTGCGGCCTCCAACCGGGCGATTTTGTGCATACCTTCGGCGACGCACACCTATATTCCAACCATATGGATCAAGCAAGGTTGCAGTTGTCACGCGAACCACGCCCCTTGCCGACGATGAAAATCAACCCGGCAGTGAAAAATATTTTCGATTTCAAATTCGAGGATTTCACCCTAGAAGGCTATGACCCGCATCCGGCTATTAAGGCACCAGTAGCTGTTTAGGATCGAGGAGCGAGAATTGAGGATCGAGAAAATAGATGAAATATAGTGATCTAGTCGTCTGGCAAAAAGCGATGAGTCTGGTCACGGAGGTTTATAAGATAACGGCTACGTTTCCTAATGAAGAACGATTCGGTCTTGTATCACAAGTACGACGAGCGGCAGTTTCGATCCCATCAAATATCGCCGAGGGACATGGACGAAAATCGACGGGAGCTTATCTCAATCACCTCTCTATAGCTTATGGGTCATTGATGGAGTTGGAGACACAAACTCAAATTGCAACCCGATTGAATTTTATTCAGGAAGATAATGCTACCGCCTTGCTGAATAAAATGGATGAAATCGGCAAGATGCTCACTGGACTAAAAAATTCACTTTCCAAAAAAACCATATAGCTGTCATGCCCATCCCACCCACTCAGTCCTCGATCCTCGATCCTCGATCCTGCCTTTCAATAATTGTCGCAATGGCCAAGAATCGCGTGATCGGCATCAACAATACCCTGCCGTGGCATCTCCCCGCCGACTTGAAGCACTTCAAAGCACTGACTATGGGGCATCATATCGTCATGGGGCGCAAGACTTACGAGTCTATCGGCAAGCCTTTGCCGGGGCGCACCTCGGTGGTGGTTACGCGCAACGCGGATTACTCTGCGCCGGGTGTGATCGTGGTGAATTCGCTCGATGCGGCAATGGCCGCGTGCGGTAAAGACGAAGAGATTTTTGTGATCGGCGGAGCCGAGCTGTACGCACAAGCGCTGTCGTTGATCCACACTTTGTACGTTACGGAAATTCAGCAAGATATAGCAGGTGACGCGCACTTTCCATTGCTCGATAAAAATCAATGGCAGGAAGTGTCACGAGAACGGCTCAGTCAGGAAATTCCACAGCCGCTGGAATATCATTTTGTGGTTTATCAACGTAAGTGAACCTCAAATAATTAGTTATTCCCGCCGCGGCCTGCCCTCAAAGGCTTGAATCGGGGACGGGCATCACGTAATTGGGTCTAATGGATAGATCCCGGTTTATAACTTGTTCCATTTCTAATTTGAAGCAACTATAATTCCCCCGACCACTTGCTACCCCATCTAGGATGGGGCAGGGAAAGGAGATTTTCTATGCCTGTTTTATTTTAATTGGTAAGGAGATAAACGAAGTGTCCAAAATTATGCAAACGATTATGCAAACGATAGACCCAAGTATTGCTGCGGTAATTCAGTTAAAAGTTTCTCAGAAAACAACATTTCCCGCTGCTGGATTATCCCCTGCTAAATTATTCGGGATAAGCGCATACACAACAGCTACGCTTCTTACGCTTACCCTGCTTGCTGGCTGTGCAACCAACAACACTGCACAGACAGAGCCAGCTGCTGCACCCAGTGTTATATGCTCTGCCGATACCGATGTTTTTTGTGTGGAA
>JANONO010000279.1:0-2508 GCA_031420875.1 Gallionellaceae bacterium
ACAACGGCGGTAGCATTAGCAACACTTACGCTACGGGCCTTGTGGCCGGCGGCACTGGCACCAAGGGCGGATTGATAGCGAGCAATGGCACTAACACGGTCACGACCAGTTACTGGGACACCCAAACCACAGGTCAGGCAAGCGGAATTGGCGCTGGTACAATCACCGGTGCCACCGGATACACCACTGCCAATATGATGTTGATGGCGAGTTATACCGGCTTTAACATCGCCAACGTCGGCGGCAGCAGTGCCGTGTGGCGCATTTATGAGGGTAACACCACACCGTGGCTTATTTCGTGGCTGAGGCCTCTTACTCTAACGGCTAACAACGACAACAGGACTTACACCGGCGCGCCTTATTCGGGTGGCAACGGGGTCACATCTTCTGTTGCCAACCCAAATCCAGCACTGTCAGGTGGGCTTGGTGCCTATGGCGGCACTTCTCAGTTGGCTGTAAACCCCGGAATTTACACCATCAGCGCGTCTGGCCTTTATTCCGTACAACAGGGCTATGATATTAGCTATGCCCCCGGCACGCTGATCATCACTCCCTTCATCACAGTGCCTGAAGTTCCCAATCCTCCATTGGTGATTGATACCCCATGGGATGTTCTACCAGATGAACCGCCTCTTACCATAACAAATTGGGGGATCGATTTACCTCCTACAATGAGTCCACCACTCCCTCCCGTTACTCCGCCGCCAGTCACGGCTAAACCAGAGCCGCCGCCACCGCCGCCGCCGCCCGCAACAGTATTGCCAGAAGCGGAAATTATTGCTCAGGCTAATAAAAAACAATTAAAAGAAGGCGCGAACATTTTGTTCGATACTGATAAGTCTGAGCCAAAAAATATTCCATTTTTAAATAAAATGGCGGATGCCGCTATCGACGGAAAAATGATAATTACGATCTTTGCCCACACCGATATTGTTGGATCGGCTGAATACAATCGTAAATTATCGCTGCGTCGTGCCTTAAGAGTGAAAGCACTTTTGATGGCGCGCGGTGTGGCTGCGGACCGCATTCAGATCATCGGCGAGGGTCGGGGTTCGCCCGCCGCCGATAACAAAACGGTCGAGGGTCGATCCTTAAATCGCCGCGCGGTAATCAAAGGAATCGAGAATGAAGATGAACGTTAAAATGCCGGGCTCTACACAAGCGACCTTATCTCTATTTTTAGTTTTGCTGTTCAGCGTGGCGGTGCCAGTCAGTCAGGCCGCTCCCGATGCTGGTCAGACCAGTCGCGAGTTACAAAAACAACAAGAGCTAAACAACAAGCTGAACGCACCGAATGCAACAAAGCCCCTGCACATTGAAGGCAATAAAGCCTCCAAAAAATCTACCGCTGATGTCCGCTTCACTGTAAAAGCCATTCAGGTTACCGGCAGCAGCGTCTATACAGCAGCCTTTCTAGAAGCCATGGTCGCGGATCTGATCGGCCATGAAAAGAGTTTTGCTGAGCTTGAAGCTGGTGCCGAACGTATCACGGCCTACTACCACGCAGATTACTATGCGGTGGCGCGTGCCTATTTGCCACCCCAGCAAATCAAAGATGGCCTGGTGGTAATTAACGTACTGGAAGGACTTGTCGGAGCGCGGCTGGTCACTAATAAATCACGAATATCTGATAGCCGCGTCGATGATTATTTGAGCGGTATTAAAAACGGCGAAGTGCTGCATAGCAAATCGATAGACCGCGCGCTGCTGCTGTTAAGCGATATGCCGGGAGTGGGCATCGCACGCGGATCCTTGCAGCCGGGAGCCAGCGTCGGCACATCTGATCTCGTCGTCGAAGTGGCCACTTCAGCCCCCTACGATGGCAAAGTTGAACTGGATAATTACGGCAATCGTTTTACCGGTGAAAATCGCTTAGGTGCAGCCCTCGCAGTCAACAGCCCGTTCAAGCTGGGTGATCAAATCAGTTTGCGCGCGCTCACCAGTGACCAAAGCCTCACCTATGTGCGGTTTGCGTATCAGCTACCGTTAGGCAGCAGTGGCTTGCGCGCAGGAGCGGCTTTTTCCGACACCCGTTACAAGCTCGGTAAGGAATTCTCCGGATTGCAAGCTAGCGGCGCTGCCAACAGCGGTAGCTTGTTTGCAATTTATCCGCTTTTACGAGGTCAAGTCAGCAACCTCTCCGGCACTTTGACTTTGGAAAATAAAAATCTCACCGACAAAATATCGACTTTCAACACTTCAACCGATAAAAATGTTCAATTGATCAGCCTTGGCCTAGCCGGAAATCGCCAGGATGCGCTGGGCGGTGCGGCTGTCAGCTCGTTCGATTTATCACTGGTGTCCGGTCGTCTGAGTATGGATGCGGACTCTCTGGCGATAGACGCTTCCGCCAAAAGCAATGGCCGGTTCACGCGCCTGGCCTACAGCATCAGCCGCCAGCAACGCATTACTGACAGCAACATGCTGTCGCTTGCGCTCTCCGGCCAGCGAGCCAGCAAGAACCTTAATTCCTCCGAGCAATTTTCTCTGGGCGGGGCCAATGGCGTG
>JANONO010000280.1:0-3393 GCA_031420875.1 Gallionellaceae bacterium
CATGCGCAGGCCGCAGAACAACAGGCGAAAGCCTCCGCCGAAGAAGCAGGTTTGATCGAAGCGCAACCCGCCCCGCCGCCGGTGATTACGCCGGAACTCAAGCTAGCTTTCAAGAAGGCCGCCATGCTAATGCACCCTGACCGCGCCACCAGCGAACCCGAACGTCTGCGCCGCACTGCGCTGATGGCGCAAGTGAACCTCGCGTATGAGCGCGGCGACCAGAAGGCAATTGAAAAATTGGTTGCGGAATATGGCCAAGACCCTGAGGCCATCACGGGCGGCGATGTCGCCTCGCGCCTCGTCAAAGTCATTCGCCGCATCGCACAACTACGCCGCCGCATGGGCGAAGTGCAACAGCAAATGGACGCGATGCAACAGACCGATATTTTTCATCTCAAGAAAACCATCGAAGAAACCGAAGCCATGGGTGGCGACCCGCTGGGCGACTTGGCGAAACAACTCATGCAGGAATTGTCCGAGCGAAAAATTCAACTGGAAATTGCGCGGCAAGGAACTGATGCAAAAATATGAACGTGTTTCAACGTGCATGAGGGGATAAGCGGCAAGCAATTGTAATTGCTTTCCTTGCCCGAAAAGCCGGATAATTCCACAACCTTGTCGGAGGATGTATGAACTATAAAGAACTGATCACCATAGAACCGGGAAAGCGTGGCGGTAAACCCTGCATACGCGGGTTGCGCATTACGGTTTACGATGTGCTGGATTACCTCGCCTCTGGCATGACATCGGCTGAAATTGTCACGCAATTTGACTATCTGACGCCTGAGGATATACAAGCATGCCTGGCCTATGCCGCTGACCGTGAGCATCATCAGCTTGCGGTGAATTCTTGAAACTCCTGTTTGACGAAAATCTCGCGCCTTCCCTGGCCTTGTCCTTGGCGGATCATTTTCCGCAATCCGCGCACGTTTCCCGAATCGGTCTAGGCGCATGTTTGGATCGTGACGTTTGGGAATATGCGAGGGAATACCATTACACGCTGGTCAGCAAGGATTCCGATTTCCATGAATTAACCCTGTTGCATGGCGCTCCACCCAAAGTCGTCTGGATTCGTCGTGGCAACTGTACCACCAAGCAGATCGAATTTATCTTGCGCAATAAGCTTGAAGATATTCGGCAATTGATAAACAGCCCAGAATCTTCCTACCTTGTCATTCTGTAACCTTAACCGGTAGCGTATGTCCTCCTGAATTAAAATAAGAGGTGAGAGCATTGGGAATTAATAATTGGCCGCAGGGAGAACGCCCCCGCGAAAAGTTGCTACAGAAAGGTGCGGGCGCACTTTCCGATGCCGAGTTACTGGCAATTTTTCTGCGGACCGGGGTGGTCGGCAAGAGCGCAGTGGATCTGGCGCGCGAACTGGTAACCACATTCGGCAATCTGACCGTATTGTTTACCGCGAGCGAAAAAGAATTTTGTAGCATTCATGGCTTGGGGCAGGCCAAATACGTGCAGTTGCAGGCCGTGCTGGAAATGGCACGTCGTGCGCTGCAAGAGGAAATGAAAACGGGTGACGCGCTGAATTCGCCGCGCGCGGTGCGCGATTATTTGCAATTGTTGTTGCGCGGGCGTCAGCAGGAAGTGTTTATGGTGGTCTTCCTCGATGCTCAGCATCGTACACTGGCAGCAGAGGAGCTGTTCCACGGCACACTCACGCAAACCAGCGTGTATCCGCGCGAAGTGGTTAAGCGCGCCCTGCATCACAATGCAGCAGCAGTTATTCTGGCGCATAACCACCCCTCCGGTGTGGCCGAGCCCAGCCAGTCTGACCGGATGTTGACCGATGCACTCAAGCAAGCGCTGGCCTTGGTAGATGTGCGTGTACTCGATCACTTCATTGTAGCGGGCGCGGGTTGTGTGTCGTTTGCGGAGCGGGGAATGGTGTAGGTCGCTGTGAATTAGCAGGTAGAATGCGCGATTAATTGACTGGTTTATTCGCAATGGCAATTCAGTGGTTTCCCGGACATATGACCTCGGCGCGCAAAAAAGCAGCCGAGACCATGGCACGCATTGACGTGGTGATCGAGGTGCTGGACGCGCGCGTACCGGAGGCTGGCAGCAATCCTCTGATCAGCGAATTGCGTCTGCATCGGCAACGTCCCTGTCTTAAAATTCTCAACAAGACCGATCTGGCTGACCCGGATGCGACCAAGGCTTGGCTGCATTTTTATAATTCACAAAAAGACGTTAAAGCGATTGCGCTATCGTGCAAAAAACCGGGTGATGCGGCCAAAGTGCCTGGCATATGCTTGGCTCTTGCCCCGCATCGCGGCACCAGCCTTAAACCGCTACGCATGATGATTATGGGCATTCCTAACGTCGGCAAATCCACGTTGATGAACGCGCTGCTCAAGCGTCGCGCAGCCTTGGTAGGCGATGAGCCAGCGATCACAAAAAACCAGCAAAGTTTTGACTTGAACGACCATATGACACTCATTGATACGCCGGGTTTGATGTGGCCAAAAATTGAGCACGACAGTGATGGCCGGATGCTGGCCGCCAGTCACGCCATAGGACGCAATGCCATCATTGACGAGGAGGTTGCCACCTTTCTTGCTGATTTTTTGCTGGCGCACTACCCTGCCCTGCTGGTCGCTCGCTACGGTTTTGATGTCATGGGAATGGATGGTGCAGATGTCATTGCGGCCATCGCTAAACGACGTGGCTACCTGCTCAAGGGCGGCGTATCGGATCTGGAAAAATCTGCACTGATGTTGTTACAGGATTATCGTACTGGCGCGCTGGGACGCATTAGCTTGGAAACGCCGAGTAGCCGCAGTGCCATGCTTAAAAATTTTACTGAAAATAAAAATCAGGCAACAGAAACCCCGCCACCCGCCTTGTGATTGGCCCATGCTGTCAGACCTGCCAGCAAGCCGTCATCTCCGCCCGCAGTCGGCATCACCACGCGCCATCCCAGCTTGTGTGCCGCCTCAGCGATGCGCGCATGGGGCACAAATAGTGGCACTGCGCTCAGGGATTCTCGCGCTGCGCTATCTAACATTTCCCACAAATAAGCGAGCGCTTCGCTACTGGTCACAGTAATGGCATGAGGGGTAGCAGCAAGCAACACTGCAACACTCTGCTGCGGTTTGCTGCGCTGATAGCAAGCAACATATTCCACTGACGCACCGCGCGCCTTGAGTGAGTCGCCCAATAATTCACGCCCGCCATCGCCGCGAAAAATGATCACACGCCAGCCCGCAACTTGTTGCAACTCTGGCAGCGCCAATAATGCTTCGCTGTCAAAGCGATCCTGCGGCGCAATAATTTTTTCCACGCCTAGATCGCGCAAGGCTCTGGCGCTGCCTTGCCCGATTGTGGCGATTTTTAATTCTGGAGGAATCGCGCCTGCGGCAAGAATCGCTTCCA
>JANONO010000281.1:0-2680 GCA_031420875.1 Gallionellaceae bacterium
ATCCTATAAACCGCAGTTGAACGATACCAACCCTTCGATACGCCCGCTGCGCGGGCTACTCAGGGCGAACGGTCTCTCACCCATCGGGGAGCCCATGTAACCGTTCGTGCTGAGCGTAGCGGCGGGGTTTGCCGCGAAGTCGAAGCATGCCAACTGCGGTTTTTAGGTTTATGGATGTCGGGTGTGCCAATAGTCGGATAAAAATTGGGCGCGGTGCAAATGTGCGCCATAATCGTTTCGAATTCTTTCAGATAGTCCGCGCCCAAACCGGGCAGTCTGCCTTCGTAGAAATTGACGTTATCGTAGTGTTCGCCTGTTGCGGCACGGTGAAACCGGTATTTCATCGCAACAGCGCACGGGCAGCAGCACTAACTTCCTCGGCAGCAACGGTATCGGCGACACCGCTGTCAATTTCCGCAGAGCGGCGCAATGCTTCGATACGCCATGCCTCTGCAACCTCATCCTCGTTTTGAACTTCAAGGCTGAGTAATAACTTGTGTGCAAGTTCGGCACGTTGTTTCAGGGGGAGATGCAGTGCGCTGTCTTCAAGTGTTTCTGTATTCATGGCGTTCCTCCTTGGGTCAGGTCGGTAGCGAAGCGATATTTTTGCACGGAACGGGTATGTAATTCCAACTCCTGCTTAGAGCATTGTAGGGTGACCATAAGCGAAGTGCAATGCAAAATCTACCAGAGCCTAGACGGAAATTCCATACTGTGGATCACAGCCACCTTACTTACAGAGAATATTCAGATTGACACAATATTCCTTACATGAAAGAATAAATCAGAATTTAGGGCGCCTCTAAAAATTCAAAATCCTAAGCTAGGCAAGGCGCGATAAAAATTTTAGCGCGCCGCATATGTTTGATATGTAAGCGTTAAAATTTTTGGAGCAACGCAGCATCGCGACGGAGTTTGGATTTTTAGAGGTGCCCTTTATTAGGAATTTCAGGAGGTAATAATGCTTGCGACAGTGACCGACAAAGGACAAGTAACCGTCCCTAAAAATATACGTGACCAACTCCACATTGAGACTGGCAGCAAGCTCGATTTCGAGGTGGAGGAGGACGGCAGCCTGCGGGTGCGCGTGCTGGTGCGCGGCTCCGACAATCTATTCGGCTTGGTGCATCGCCCCCGAATCAAGCCACTCAGCATCAAAGCGATGGATGAAGGCATCATCGCGGCAACCAAAGCGCGCAATCAGCGTTCGCGTAAATGATTGCGCTGGACACTAATGTCCTAGTGCGTCTGGTCACTCGCGACAACGAGGCGCAGGCGCGTCGTGCCAAGGCAGTGTTCGATGCAAACGGGGAGGAGCACGGTGGATTGTTCGTGTCCGACATTGTTCTCGTTGAATTGTGCTGGACGCTGTCGCGTAGCTACGAGCTGAAACGCACTGACATTGCGCGCACCGTGCGTGCCCTACTCGACAACAGCAGTATCGCCTTTGAATCGCCGCTCGCTGTGTCCAACGCGCTGAACTGTTTTGAATCCACTACTGCGGATTTTCCAGATTGTTTGATCGTAGCCAAAGCTAGCCACGTCGGTTGCAGCCACACGCTTACCTTTGACCAGCGCATGAAGTCGTTGCCCAATGTTCAGCTTCTTTAGGGCACATCTAAAAATTCGTCATTCCCTGTCACCCTCGCGCAGGCGGGAATGACGCAATTCTGGCTAATGGATAATTCAGGTTAAATTGACAATGGAATTGTAAGCACTTCACTGCGCCCACTTGCCGCCGACATTTCTGCTAAGGCCAAGGTATGCTCCGGCTGAATTTGATCCCATGAAAAGCGCCAGCCCCAGTTGCCGTCAGGCTTGCCGGGAAAGTTCATGCGGTGCTCGCTGGACAATCCCAGCACGTCTTGCAAGGGGAAGATGACTAGATTGGCTACGGAGTGTGACAGGGCTTTCATCATGTCCCAATTGATGGCGTGTCCGTCGCATCCTAGATAGTTTCGTGCAAAAACTTTCTGATTTTCTGGCAGGGTGTGCCACCATCCCATCGCGGTGTCATTGTCGTGTGTGCCGGTGTAAGCCACGGTGTTCGCCACGTAGTTATGCGGCAAAAATGGGTTGTCGTCTCGGTCGCCAAATGCGAATTGCAAAACACGCATGCCCGGCAATTTGAGTTGATCGCGCAGTTCCAGCACATCGGGAGTAATCAACCCCAGGTCTTCGGCGATGATGGGCAAGTGAGGGAAGGCGTTGTTAAATGCCTCGAATAATTTTGCACCGGGGCCGGGCTGCCATTTGCCGCCGATTGCATTAACCGCATCAACAGGAATTTCCCAATAGGCGACAAAGCCCCTGAAATGATCTATACGCACTAAGTCGGCTAATTGCAGCGCACGACGCAAGCGCGCGATCCACCAAGCGTAGTCGGTCTCTTCATGGATGCGCCAGCGATACAGCGGATTGCCCCACAATTGTCCGGTCTCGCTGAAATAATCGGGCGGCACACCGGCAACAACCGTTTGGCGTCCATTTTCATCCAGCTCGAATAAGCCCTGATGCGCCCAAACGTCGGCGCTTTGATAGGCCACAAAGATAGGTACGTCACCGATAATTTTAATGCCGCGTCCGTTAGCATAATGTTTCAATTTGAGCCATTGGCGCGCATAACTCCATTGGCAGAATTTCCAAAAAGCAATTTCTTCCGGGCAAGACATTTTTATGC
>JANONO010000282.1:0-1859 GCA_031420875.1 Gallionellaceae bacterium
TTGACCACATCGTTAATCGTGCTGACATGGGTCACGCCGGACTGCGCCCGATACCAGTTGGCGAAATCTTCCACTTGTTGCAGATACGCAGGCTCATTGATACCACCACTCTCACCGGCGGGCAGCGAGTATGCGATGATATCTGAGCCAACCAAGTGCTGGGTAATAAAATCCGTGGACTGGCGTATTTCCATGCTGGGACTGAAATACTTGCTGAACTGATCGTTGATCTCATTGCGCGGAATGAAGGCCACCAACACAATGGTAGTCAAGGCCGTGCCCCACAACATGGGTTGCCTGTTGCGCACAACAAAGTCGCCCAGACGATTAGTCCAACTGTAAGAAATATCTTTTCCTGCCTTAATGCGTACCGGCAATACCATAATCAGCGCAGGCAACAAGGTGACCGAAAAAAGCCAGGCAAAAGCAACACCCATTGCGGTAATGTTGCCCAGGTCACGGAACGGCGGGACGGCACTGAAATTCATGGTCAGGAAGCCGATTACCGTAGTCAGATTAGTGATCAGTACCGCACCCCAGTTCAGCTTTAAACTGGCGACCAGCGCCTGCCGTTTCTCCATTCCCTCGCGCATATAATGAAACATGCTCAACAAAATATGAATGCTGTCAGCAACCGCTACGGTCATGATGATCGTCGGCGCGGAAGCCGATGGTGGCGACAATTTGATGCCCAGCCAACCGGTCATGCCCATCGCCGCCACGATGGAAAGCGCAATGGCCAGCACCGTTGTCACCGTGCCGCTGACCGAACGGAGCGTAAACAGCGCGACCAGAATAATAACGACATACATCAGCGGCACCAGCGTCTGCATGTCTTGAATAGAAGCCTCAGTAAAGGCGTGGCTGAAAGGCACCATGCCGTTGAGATAAATTTTGATATTCGGATGGCGGCTTTCCACGTCACGCACCAACTGGCGAGCATACTGCGTAACCACACCTTCTTCATCCGGCGATTCTTTCGGTAGCGCGATGGTCACATTGACACTGGTCACATCGCCGCGCGGAGAAATGGCCTGATCCACCAACAGGGGTTCGTGCAAAGCGATGTCGCGTATTTTTATAATTTGTTCGGGGGTAAGCTGCCGTGGGTCGGCAACCAGATCGCTAACTGTCAGATCGTCACCTTTAGCCTCGGTGTGCTGGTAATTGGTGATCGAATCCACCCGCGTGGAATAAGGAATTTTCCAGGCGGCGGCGGTTAATTCCTGTATGACAGCGAGCGTATCTGTCGTAAAGACATTGCCATCTTTGGGCGCAATGGCGAACAGCACATTATCAGTCTTGGTGTAGGTATTTTCCAGCGCATCAAACGCCATCAGTTGCGGATTATCCGGCTTGAAAAATACCCGGTAACTATTATCAAATCCCAGAAAACGCGCGCCGCTGGCAATGAATAATAAAATCACCGTGCCAAACAAAATGATCCCCCAGCGCCAACGAATAACGCGATCAATAAATATGTCCAGCATTACAGCCCCTCTCTTTAAAAATGTCACGCACGCAAACTATGCAAATATTCCACCAACCCTTTACCACATTGATGCAACACCGCTATGTCCTGCGCCTGCTTGGTAAGCGCAATACAGCCCTGCATAGAGGCCACTATAAAAATAGCTGCGGCATTCGGGTCTATATCGTGCCGCACCACGCCCTGTGTTTGCCCTCGCACCAGTGCTGCGCTCAGATCTTGCTGCCAAGCTTGATAAATACCGTGTATACGCAGACGAAAACCCTCATCTACTGGCGACATTTCTTGTGCCAGATTCTGCAAGGCACAGCCTAAGCAAGCCTCCTCCTGATCCATGCAGGTGGCTGCTTCATGTAATAGCTCTATCATG
>JANONO010000283.1:0-9146 GCA_031420875.1 Gallionellaceae bacterium
GCACACACACAATTTGACATCGGTGCCATTCAAGCATCTTGGCAGGCTTTTGATGCGAAGGCGCATCTTCGCCCTATTCATAATGCAAAGAGTTACGACCATATGGTTGCTCTGATGAACACCCTGCTGGAGACGACTGGAGACGACGAAGATCACCCCTTGTCTGGCTTGCTTGATTTGGTAGGGGATATGGTTTCGTAGTATGAGCAAAAACACCACGCTATCGCGCCCGCAGAACCCAAGGATGCGCTGCGTTTCTTGATGGAAGCTCGCGGCTTGAGGCAAGAAGACCTGTCAGCTGTTGTACCACAGAGCAACTTGTCAGCAATCCTGGCCGGGAAACGAAAAATCAGCGCAACCTTGGCGGGTAAATTGGGTAAGTTTTTTGGTATTAGCCCGGCTATATTCGTACCAGTTTGACCATGATTACCTGGATACAGTTGTGGCCGATTATGCGTTTAAATTGTGTGGTCTTACTGGGTTTCTAGATTTCGCGTCAGGCGAACGCCTTGGTTATACGCCCCATCGCGTTCTGCAAATTTTCCATGGAGGTCGCAAAAGACAAACGGATATAGCCTTCGCTGCCGAAAGCCGAGCCGGGCACGACCGCCACCCCGAATTTTTCCAGCAGGTATTCAGACAGAGCCACATCGGTAGCGGCTGCTATATAACCCTTGCTTTCCAGCATTTTTATAACTGGGCGCACATCGGGGAAGGCATAGAACGCGCCACCGCTGGGCAAACAGGTCACGCCGGAAATTTTATTTAGCGCTTCCACCACAAATATGTGCCGTTCACGAAATGCCTTGAGCATAGGGGTAATGCAGCCTTGGTCGCCATTCAACGCGGCTTCTGCCGCCACTTGTGAAATAGAAGTGGGGTTTGATGTGCTTTGCGATTGCACATTTTCCATGGCCGTGATGATGTGCTCCGGCCCTCCGGCATAGCCGATGCGCCAGCCGGTCATGGAATAAGATTTTGATACGCCATTCAGCACCAAGGTGCGTGGATACAAATCGGGGCAGGCGTTCAGGATGTTGACGAATTTTTCATCACGCAGCACGATGTGTTCGTACATGTCATCGGTGACGATCAGAATGTCGGGATGCTTGCGTAGCTCCTCGCCCAACGCCTTTAACTCGGACAGACTATAAACTGCACCAGATGGATTGCTGGGGCTGTTGATGACAACCATTCTAGTCTTGCGAGTGATCGCGGCGGCCAGTTGCGCTGGCGTCATCTTGAAACCTTGTTCAATACCTGCCTGTACGATTACCGGTTTGCCTTCGGCGATGATTACCATGTCGGGATAAGACACCCAATAAGGCGCTGTGATAATTACTTCGTCGCCCGGATTGATGGTCGCCAGTGCTAGGTTGAAAAAGCTCTGTTTGCCGCCGCACGAAACCAAAATCTGTTTGGCTGTATAGTCCAGTCCGTTGTCGCGCTTGAACTTGGCGATGATGGCCTGCTTCAGTGAAGGTGTGCCGCCGACCGCAGTGTATTTGGTAAACCCCCGGTTAATCGCTGCGATGGCCGCGTCCTTGATATGTTGCGGCGTATCGAAGTCCGGCTCGCCCGCACCCAGCCCGATAATATCCTTGCCCTCTGACTTCAGTTTTGCTGCGCGTGCGGTCACGGCAAGAGTGGGAGAGGGCTTGATGGCTTGTACACGCTTAGAGAGTTCCAAAATATTTCCCGGCTGGTTAAATGTGAAGGTGAATTATACCTGCGCTAGACCGCTGGGGTAGAAGGTATCCTGAGGTCACTGACCCTCATTTTTTTCGACTTTGATGCCCAGCTGTTTTAACTTGCGGTATAAATGAGTGCGTTCCAGACCGATTTTTTGTGCCATATGACCGACATTGCCGTTTTCTTTACGCATGTGGTAATTAAAATAAAGGCTATCAAAATGATCGCGCGCCTCGCGCAAGGGCAGGTCTAGGGGTAGCGAAAATTGTTTTGTAGCATCAGCTCCGGTTTCTGCGCCTCGCCCGTCAGTCGAAGGAGGCCCACCCATGCGAATAGCCCTAGAGACGGCATCGAGTAACTTTTGCAAGGATATGGGTTTTTCCAGAAAATCGACCGCACCTATGCGGGTTGCCTCAACGGCTGTTTCGATAGTGCCGTGGCCGGACATCATAATGACCGGCATGGTCAGCAAGTCCTGAGCCACCCATTCTTTGAGCAGACTCACGCCATCGGTATCCGGCATCCAAATATCCAGCAATACCAAATCGGGTGTGAGTCGAGTGCGAATAGCGCGTGCCTGCTCGGCATTTTCCGCTACAT
The DNA here is from genome assembly GCA_031420875.1 of Gallionellaceae bacterium. Classification (GTDB taxonomy): domain Bacteria; phylum Pseudomonadota; class Gammaproteobacteria; order Burkholderiales; family Gallionellaceae; genus Nitrotoga. The sequence goes on from JANONO010000283.1 coordinate 2,293, forward strand.
GCACTTGGTAGCCTTCGTCAAATAAAATTTCCGAGAGCAATTCGCGTATCCCGATTTCATCATCCACCACTAGAATTTCTTTAGCTGCCATTTTTTATGCGACCTCTTTCTCGGTTAATAGGGGCAGATTAACCGTTACCAGTGAACCACCCAGCGCTATGTTTTCGATGGTAATGCGGCCACCGTGTTCTTCTACAATTTTCTTCACAATGGCCAAGCCTAGACCAGTGCCCCGCTGCTTGGTTGTCATATACGGCTCAAAGGCGCGCGCCAGAATATTTTCCGGAAAGCCACTGCCATTGTCTTGCACACTTAACGCCAACGTATTTTCTTGATTTGAAGTGCTTAGAATGATTTCTCGCGCCACTACATTTTTCAGGGCATCGTGTGCGTTCTGCAATAGATTATGTATCACCTGGCGCAAGCGCGTCGGGTCACCTTTGAGCCGACTGTGCTCAGCTTGCAAGCGTAATGTAATCGGGCTGCTATTCGCCTCGTACAGACCCAGCACTTCCTGTAACAAATGGTGCATGTCCAAGGCCACTAATTTTGGAGCGGGTGCGCGTGCGTAGTCGGAAAATTCCATCACCATATTTTTCATGGCAGCCACCTGACTGACGATAGTTTGCGTAGCGCGCTTTAGCAACAGTGCATCAGCGTTAACTAGCTTGGCACTCAACTTGTGCTGCAAATGTTCTGCCGAAAGTTGAATAGGCGTGAGTGGGTTTTTGATTTCGTGTGCCAAGCGGCGCGCAACCTCTCCCCATGCCGCTTGGCGTTCTGCTTGCAGCAGATAGGTGATGTCGTCAAAGACCACCACATAACCATTTTCTGCCGCAGTGGATAGCCGCGTGCCGCGCATTAATAATATCTGATCACCATTCTTGCTGAGTCGCTCAATCTGGCGTTGCCACTCATTCCCGGTCATGTCGGTGAAGGACTGCGTTACCGCTGCGGTAAATGGCCGCAATGAAGGGCGTTGAGCCGCGATGTCAGACAAGGCCACGCCCATCATGTCCAGCAATGCGGTGTCCAGAATATTTGCTGCGCTACTGTTGACCGAACGCAGTCTGAATTTTTCATCTACCACGATTACGCCGGAAGACAGGTGTGCTAGCACGCTTTCCAGATAGGCTTTGGCATTTTCTACCTGACGTTGCTGGCGCTCGCTCATGGATTTGGCATCCGACAGTTGCAGCGTCATCTGGTTAAACAGCCCGGTCAGAGCGCCCAGCTCGTCGCGACTTTGTATGGGATGTTGGTGCGAAAAATCGCCCTGCGCCACGGCGCGTGTACCTTCGGCTAATGCCGCGAGTGGTGCGCTTAATCGACCACTGATGAAAAACGCAGCCGATACCGCGCTTAATAACACGATCAATAGTGACAGCGTGAGCGTAATGCCATACAAGCGTTTCAGCCCCAATCGAGACGACAAAAGTTGCTGGTAATCGTAATACACCGTCTGCACCGTGACTACATCGGCAGCAAGCTGTTTGGCCACGGGTTGTATCAGTTGCAAAATACGCTTGCCTGTTCCCATGCTATCGGGCGGAATCAAAATCAACACGCGTAACATCAGGCTATTGTCTGGCAGCGGATCAATGATGCTGTATGACCCCGTGTTCAGCACCTCGCGCAATATCTCACTGTCCGGCATGTGCGAGAAACTCTTGCCGTTGCTGGGCGCAAAGTCCAGCAATTTTCCGTGATCGTTGTATATCGCTATTTCTTGCGCGACCCCCTCATTTATGAGGCGTGTGAATATCTGAGCGTGCTCTCCATTTGCTTGCGTGGCTAAAGCGGTGGCGACAAACTTACCTTTCTTGCTCAACTGTTTGAGATCATTTTCCAGCGCAGTGCGCCCCAGCTTAAAGCCACCTTCCAAGGCCTTTTCTACCCGGACATCGAACCACGACTCTATGCTCATACTCAGAAACTGCACCGACACGGCATACACCAACAAGCCGGGCAGAATCGCGATCATGGTAAAAAATAATGCCAAACGCAGAGTCAGCTTCGCACCAAATACACGAGCCTTGAGCTTGCCGCGCAACTGCCACAGTTGATAGCCCACCAACAAGGTCAGGCTTAACGCCAGCACTCCGGCCAGCGCTAGCAACACCACATAGTAACGCGAGAACAGATCGGTATTTTCGGTTGCGCTGGATAGCAGATAAAGCAGCAAACTACCGAGCAGCGCACTAATGAAAATCAGATATTTCACGGCCTACTCGCTTTCATCGGCGTCGGCAGAGGGTGTTGCTGTGGGCTGAACTATCCAGCGATACCAATCAGAATCGAGACTCCAATCCTCGGTGGCGAGTGCATTGACTTGCAGCGGTTTGGGTAGCTGTGTGACATCCAGTCGCATTCGTACCGCAGCAATATAGTCACCCTCTTTTTTGGGGAGCATTGCGGCGAGGTAGCCTTCCTCTTCTCGCAACAAAGTGGCTGCTATGGGCGCAGCAGATTGGTGGCCAATAATACGCAGTGCATCATTCAAGCTAGAAAAATTTTGGAACAGGGAGCCGCGTGTAATACGATATTTACGCGACAAGGCGTTATAGCTTAGTCGGGTGGTTTGTTCGCTTTGCGCCACCACCTCATTCAGCCAATACCAACGCGGACGGGTCAGCGAAAACTCACTGATAAAATAAAGCGATACGCCACGGGACAGCGCTTGGTCAACTACGTTGTTGAAGTGAATTTCAAAGTCGGCAGAAAGCTGGTAGCTATCGCCATAAAATTGCGCTTCTGCCTTTTGCACTGAAATACCTTCTGCTTGCACAGAAGACAGCAAATAGAAGGCAGAGGACAAGAGATAGGAGGCGAATAAAAACAGACGTTTTCTGTTTATTAGCTTGCCATTATCGGCCATTACTTTTCCGTTTTTGTAGCAACGCATAATAAAAACCATCGTGCTGATCATTGGGCAACAATTGACCCTCATTCAAACCGGGCACATGCAAGGGCAATGGTTGAGCGTCGTCGTGTTGCCGTAAAAATTCATTGGTCACCTGCTGATTTTCTTGCGCGAAGATGGAGCAGGTTGCATAAAGCAATTTACCATCTCTCTCCAGCAACTGCCACAGCGCATTTAGGATGGCAAGCTGCTGTTGGGCAAATCCGGCTAGATCGGTCGGGCGGCGCAGCCATTTTATATCGGGGTGACGGCGCACCACGCCTGTAGCCGAGCACGGCACATCGGCCAGTATGCGCTGAAACAGCTTGCCATCCCACCAGTCACTCGGCTGCGCCGCGTCACCGACCTGTAATTGGGCATGCAGTTGCAAACGCTGCAAATTCTCGCGCACTTTTTCCAGTCGCTGTGCGTCTTTGTCCACAGCAAGCAAGTCAATTTGCGCCAGCTCCAACAGGTGGGTGGTCTTGCTGCCAGGTGCGGCGCAGGCATCCAGCACGTGCATCCCGTCCCGCACATCCAGCAGTGTAGCCGCGTATTGCGCGCCAGCATCCTGCACCGACACCAAGCCATCAAAAAATCCGGGCAATTGACCAACAGGCAGCGGATGCTCTAACAGCACTGCATCCGGTGTGATGAGGCGAGCTTGAATGTCGTGCTGCGTCAGCAAATCCAGATACTCGGCCGTAGTGTTGCGTCTATGATTCACCCGTAGCGTCATCGGTGGATGCTGGTTGCCTGCCAGCAAAACGGCTTCCGTGTGATCGCCGTATTGCGCGCGAAGCTGATCTATCCACCATTGAGGATAAGAATAACGACCTTCATCAGTGCTGGCTGCAATGCTCAGCAGCGATTCACGTTTACGCAGAAAATTACGCAACACGGCATTGACTAGCCCACTGGTTCTGGCGTTAATCTTCTGCGCAGCACGCACCGCATGATCTACCACTGCATAAGGAACAGCTTTGCCATATTGCAGCTGATACAAGGCCACCAGCAGCAGGCAGCGCACCCCTTCATCTGCCAAGGGTTGGTGCAGCAATTGCTCCAGCACGCGCACCAACTGGCCATAGAAGCGCAGCGTGCCATAACATAAATCCTGAAACGCGCCGCGTTGCTGCGGTGTTAATTGGGGCGTGGCTTGCAGCGTTGCTTGCAACACCTGGTTCAGATTGCGCCCGCTCAGCACCTGACTGACAACCTGACTGGCGCTTTGTTGTACGATGTCCATTTTAGGCGGGCAAGGCGAAACAGTCGCCAGGATGGACTGCGAATCCCTGCACAAACTGCGCCGCCGGTAACATCTTGCCATTGGCGCGCTGCAACACTTCCAGGCGCAACGCGTCTTGCCCACAGGCCACGACAATGCCGCTTTTTTCTACTGCCAATACGCTGCCTGGCTCACCTTTAAGTCCGTCAACCATACTGGCTTGCCAAATTTTTATCGGTGTCGTATTGAACATGGTGTAGGCGATCGGGAAGGGGTTGTAAGCGCGTACCGCGCGCGCGAGGCGTGCGGCGGGTTGTGCCCAGTCCAGGTGAGCTTCGGCCTTGCTGAGCTTGGCGGCATAGCTTACTTGCGTTGTATCTTGCGCGACCCCTGCCAAAACACCCTGTTGCAACAAATTCAAGGCCTCAACAATGGCTATAGCACCCAGTTGCGCCAGCTTGTCATGCAGCGTTTGTGTGGTGTCTTGAGCAGTAATCGGGCAGGATTTTTTTAGCAACATCGCGCCCGTGTCCAGCCCTTCATCCATTTGCATAATGGTAATACCGGTGTTCTCATCACCCGCTAGAATAGCGCGCTGGATCGGCGCCGCGCCGCGCCAGCGTGGCAGCAAAGAGGCATGAATGTTCAGGCAGCCAAGGCGCGGCAATTGCAGCGCCGCCGACGGCAAGATCAAGCCATATGCCGCAACAACCATCACATCTGCCGCATACACAGCCAGCGCTTGCTGCGCCTCGGCAGACTTTAGTGTGGTGGGCTGTAACACCGGCAGGCCATGTGCCAATGCCAGTTGCTTGACCGGGCTGGGAGTAAGCTGCATCCCCCGCCCAGCAGGACGATCAGGTTGGGTCAGCACGGCGACCACAGCAAAATTTTGTGCAAGCAGTGCCTCCAACGCTGTGGCGGAAAAATGTGGAGTGCCAGCAAAAATGATTTTCAAGGGCGTAGCGTACATGGGCAGGCTTCTTAAATTTTAGAGACATCTAATCTTGCCGGATTGTCCCACGAGTGAAATGTGTTGTGAGTGAAATTTTATCGTGCGATGTAAAAGGATAAGCGTCCCCGCTCTATTTGTCATTGGCCGCCTGTAAAAATTCATTTTTCAATCTTGATTTCATCCGTAAGATAAATTTTTTATGTGGCCGATAAATTTACGGCGAAAAAGCCACAAACTGTTTCTGTTTTTCGGAGATTTCCCCCGCGTTATGTTGCAATGTGGGCATCTATCCTGCTGCCGGGCTTCGAGTAAATAGACCATCATGCACGCGACCCCCAGATTAAATGTGGGTTCATAATGCTTGCGCTGTTTGTTCATTGGCGTTTTCCTTGCCAGGCGGATAATGTTGTATCGAAGTGCCCGTTTTCATTAAGCCATTATTTGTTCCACCGGAGATAACTATTTATAAACAGCTTGCGCATATACGAAATACATTTTTCCTGCTTTTATTTTTCGTCTGCAGCAACGTGTTGGCTTATCAAGCTGACATCGAAAACGCCGAAATTATGTCTGCGGGTAAATACGATTACGACAAGGAGGTTTTGATTCACTCTCTTGCGCCGGATCCAAAATCACCTAAGGAGAGTCGTGGTGTAGGTCTCTATGAACAAGGCGTAGCTCGTTTTCGTGACGGGCGATATGTTGGTGCCATCGAGGACTTTAACGAGGCTATTCTCCTCAACCCTAATTTCGTGGAAGCTTATTTTTTACGAGGTGTTACCTATGGCTATGAAGGACAATATGATCGCGCTATCGAGGACTTCAAAGAGGCCATTCGTCTCAGGCCAGGTTATGCGGAAGCATTCCTGTTTCGAGGTAATGCTTATGGAGAAAAGAAAAATTATGAACATGCTATTGAAGACTTTACCCAGGCTATTCGCCTCTGGCCAGGGTACGCGCAGGCTTTTTATAGCCGAGGCACTGCCTATTTTTCCAGCAACCAGCCTGATCGCGCTATTGAAGATTACACCGAAGCCATTCGCCTAAAGCCGGATTATGCACAAGCTTTTCATAGTCGAGGCAACATCTACTTTGATAACGAGCAATATGAAAGTGCGATCAAAGATTATAGCGAGGCTATTCGTCTTAAACCTGATTTTGTTTATACATTCTTTAAACGTGGCTTGGCTTATGGAAAGATAAACCAATATGATCGAGCTATTGAAAATTATTCCGCAGCCATCAGCCTCAAGCCAGATTATGTCTATGCTTTTTTTAACCGAGGCTTGGCTTATGAGGAGTCGAGTAAGCGTGATCGTGCCATCGAGGATTTCAGCGCGGTTGTTCTCCTTAAGCCAGATTATGCGGATGCATTCTATATTCGCGGCAACATTTATCTTGCCAGCGGTCAATATAACCATGCAATTGAGGATTTCAACGAGGCCATTCGCCTAACGCCTGATTTTGTCTATGCTTTCTTTAACAGGGGCTTAGCTTATGAGAGCAATGGTCAACTAGATTTAGCTGTTGAAGACTACACCACTGCTATTCGCCTTAAACCCAGATAATCCATTAGGCACAACTCAGTGTGATTTCATAGTATCCGTTCGTCCTGAGCTTGTCGAAGGACTTGTTCTTACAGGGCTTGTGGTTCGACGGGCTCACCACGAACGGCCTAATGGATTATCTGGGTTGTTGATTCCATTGTCAGTTTGAAACGACTACAATTCCCTCTCGCGCGCGCTGCCGCGCACCCCTCTCCCTTGGGG
>JANONO010000284.1:0-5195 GCA_031420875.1 Gallionellaceae bacterium
CGTATTACCCATCATTGCGATATTCTGGAAACAGGTAACGATTCCTACCGCTTTAAGCAGCGCAAAAATCGTTCTCAGCAAGCGGAGAAAGTGGAAACTATTGGACGCTGACGGGTGGAAAGTATTGGACGCTGATTGACACACTCTGGTGCTGACCGATCTGCCTTTTCATGCCGGGGAAGCGGTGGAGGTGATTGTGCTGCCCCGCAGCAATACGGGTAAATCCTATTCATTACGCGGCAAGCCCCTTGTCTATAACGATCCCTTTGAACCCGTTGCCCAGAATGATTGGGATGCCCAACGATGATTTTGCTGGATACCCACATCTGAGTTTGGTGGGTGCATGGAGATGCGCGTTTAGACGCCAGCCTTGCTAACCATCTGGGCCAAGCCGAAAGTCAGGGTTTGGGAGTCAGCGTCATTTCCTGCTGGGAGGTGGCAAAATTGGTCGAACATAGCCGACTTGAGCTACCTTGCCCGGTTCCAGAATGGTTTGAGCAAGCTTTGAATTATCCCGGTGTTCGCCTGCTCGAACTGACTCCCGCGATCACATTTGAATCAACCTGTCTGCCGGGGAATTTCCATCGTGACCCAGCCGATCAAATCATTGTTGCCACTGCCCGCTCTCACAATATTCCATTGGCGACTGCGGACGCAAAAATTATTGCCTACACTCACGTTGAAACGCTGTCCTTGAATTGATCTGGTGATGTTTGGTAACGCCGCGAAATAGGCGGGTAGCTGGGTGACAGCTACCTCACTACTGCAAAGTAACGCACCAGAAAACTATGCAGCAACACGCAACTGGTTCTCCAATTGTTGGTGTAGCGCAACGTAATGCTGATAAGCGTTTGCCCACGCTACCGACTCGGCCTCATCGCTGACCAAGCCTTTTTGATAGCTGTCGAAAAACGTCGCTGAATCCATGCCGCGCTGGTTTTCGTACAGCCCGCGTAGGGCGGAAAAGCAACGCGCCTTCCGCCGTATGTAGCCCGCGCAGGATGTCGGGGTTCAACGTATTTCCGTTGCGGCATGACACCTTCCCCAGCCTGACTGGCAAGAAAGCATTGTCGGCCTTAAAGGGCACCTCTAAAAATCCAAACTCCGTCGCGATGCTGCGTTGCTCCAAAAATTTTAACGCTTACATATCAAACATATGCGGCGCGCTAAAATTTCTCTCGCGCCTTGCCTAGCTTAGGATTTTGAATTTTTAGAGGCGCCCTAAAGTCAGTGGTAGTAATTGTTAATGTTTTTTCGGGAGATCATTATGAAGTCAGGAGTAATGTTGATAAGCGTTATATTGGCAGTTGCTGCGCCATTGGCAGTAGCGGCCAACCCAAGTCCCTATATCGCTGCTGATCTAGGTCAGAGCACGTCAGTGGATGGTTGCGCGGGATTGCAGGGTTCAGGCAGTTGCAAAGAGACGGATGTTGCACTTCGTGTTGGATTCGGTTACCAACTTAACGACAATATTGGGTTTGAATTTGGCTATGTTGACTCTGGTAGAGCCACTGCCTCGAATGGTCTCGGTGTGAAAGCAACTGAAAGGCAGCTTGTGGGTACGGGTGCTATACCTCTTACAAGAAAATTTTCTGTGACAGGAAGAGCCGGATTATCTGTCTGGAAATTAGATGCTGATGACCCCATTGGTAGTGCAAACGGTCGAGATTTTTTAGTGGGGGCAGGTGTGCAATATAATCTTGATTCGTCACTATCTTTTCGCGCGCAATATGAAACTCACAAAGTGGGCACTGTGGTGACGGGACGCCATAGCCTGAATATGCTGAGCGCGGGCATGATAATCAAGTTTTAACTGTTGCGGTTGGTTGTTGAATCCGCCGGGTCTGTTGATGAGTGGTCATTTTGGTTTTCAGTTCAATAAAACAATTTGCCGATGGTCTTTGATCGTTGGTATTTTGTTGCTAGGTGGCTGTGCCAGCTACGGCCAGAAAATGAACACTACTCTGGGAGCCGCCCGATCTGGTTCTTTGGATGTTGCTTTGGCTAATATCGAGAGCAGCAATTCCGGCAAAGACAAAGACCTGCTTTATTATCTGGAAAAAGGTGAGTTGCTGCGTATGAAGGGCGACTATGCGTTAAGCCGCGATACTTGGTTGCAGGCAGATGCAAAAATCAGATCATGGGAGGAGTCGGTCAAGATAGACCCCGCAAAGTTTTTGGGGAATGTAGGCTCTTTTTTGCTGAACGATACCACGCGCCGCTATGAAGGGCGTGACTATGAAAAAGTGTTTGTGAGTGTGCGTCTCGCGCTGGATTATATAGCGCTAGGCAATATTGATGCTGCTCGTATTGAAATAAAAAAGATGCACGAGCGCGAAGCCATCATTGCCGAATTTCGCGCCAAGGATTTGGAAAGCGCCAAGGATGAAGCGCAAAAAAAAGGGCTGAAGGCCACTTCATTTAAAGACTTGCAGGGCTACCCAGTAGAAACACTGGACGATCCAGAGGTGAATGCCCTCAAAAATTCATATGAATCCGCCTTTGCCAATTATCTGGCGGGCTTTGTTTATGAGGCATTGGGTGAGCCATCTTTAGCCAGCGCGGGTTATCGTAAAGCCATCGAGATGCGCCCCAACAATAGCACTCTGGAAAATGGGTTGGGCGGGCTGGATGATCGCGTTTCCAATGTGCGTCGCGGCAAGAGTGGTGTAGATACCCTGTTTGTAGTGGAGACGGGCGACGCACCTGCAATTGCTTCGCAAGGATTCCCTATTAGCTTGCCCATTCCATCAAAAAATGGCGTCAACTTTGTGTGGATTTCCCTTTCTTGGCCGGTTCTACAGGCAGTAGAGCCGGTGTTGCCAAGCAGTGTTTATGTGAATGACCAAGCGCAGCCTTTGGCTTTGGTGACGAATGTAGATCAGATGGCGCGTCGCGCACTAGCCGATGAAATGCCGGGGATTATTCTGCGCTCCTCAATGCGGGCAATAGCCAAGGGCGCGGTACAAAAGCAAATGCAGGATAATTCAAGTAGCTTGGGTATGTTGGGTATTTTGCTCAGTGCCGCATCCAGTGTGACTGCTGTGGTCACGGAACAAGCAGATGAACGCACTTGGCGCACCCTGCCTGCATTTTATTCGATCGGGCGCTCGGTACTTGCGCCCGGCGCTCATACTGTGGCGATAGATACGCCTAGCGGGCGTGTGGTGAAAAATATAAATATCTCGGGTAGCCATGCCGTTATCGTGTTGCGCTTGATGGGGAACTCTCTTTACTTGGCGCAGCCCCCAGCGCAGTGACAGGTGGTAGAATAGCTACCTTGCAGATTCCAAAAAATATCGAGCAATCAACTGTCAAAAAGGTGAGAAAAATATGAAACTAAAATATTTTGCATTGCCCATAGCCTTGTTATTGGGTGCTTGTGCTGCGTCAGATGTTCCGATGTCCAATAATTCCTTCAATGCAAAAATCGAGCATCAAGGGGATTCGAGCTATGTAAAAGTAGTCGGCCTTGCGGTTAAAAATAGTGATAGCTTCATTGCCTTGCAGGTAGAAGTAGCCAACGCAGATTTTAAGCCTAGACAAATTTACTATCGGGTGAAGTGGCTGGACGAATCAGGATTTCAGGTGTGGGACGACGAGCCATGGAAGTCGGTCTTAATCCAGGGGAGTGCGCGCCAGAATCTGACAGTTACATCGCCCACGCCTAAGGCGCGAGATTTTCGCATCCAGTTTAATGCTGAAAATAACCGTCCGAACGATCCCACAGAACCGGGTCAATAGCCTGTTTCCCCTTAACTCTGGAGAGAAGATATGATGATGAAAACAACATTGATACGTTTGATTGCATTTTTTTCTATAGCGATGACTGTCACAGCTTGCAGCACCTCTTCGCCTACCGTGGGTTCTGGAAGTGTGCAGTATGGCGATGCCAAGGCAGTGGAGCAGGTCAGCAATGAGTTTGGTTCCACCGACTTACAAACAATTGCCGAGTCTATGGCGCGTTCGCTGGCGCAATCTATGGCTAATGCAAAAGAAAAGCCTTTGGTCACCATTGCCGATGTGAAAAATAAAACCAGCGAATACATAGACACTAAATCCATCACCGATTCCATGCGTATGCAGGTTCTCAAGAGCGGCACCATGCGCTTTGCCACCGACATTGAGGGCATGAAAAGTCAAACTGATGAGTTAGCACGACAAAGTCAGACTGGGCTTTATAAACAATCTTCCACCGCCAAGACCGGCAAGATGGAAGGTGCTCAGTACCGCATCGAAGGCAATATTACTTCCATCGTCAAAACCAATAGCGATGTGAAGGATGTTTATTATAAATTCAGCCTGATGCTCACCGACATTGAGTCGGGCACGATTGAATGGGCAGATGAAAAGGAAATTCGCAAGACATCCAAGCGTTAATATTCGGAGGTCACCATGAATACCCATACCTTGTTTTGGCCTACGTTAAGGCCAGTAGCCATAGCCGTTGTAGCGATGCTGGCCTGTCAACAAATGGCACTAGCAGCGCAATCTACGACAGTAAAAAAATCAATCGTGGTGGGGAAATCAACGAGTGAGCATCAAGCCATGACGCAGCCTAAAATTTCCGTGACCGATCTTTCTTACGATGAAGTCATCAAGGAACATTTCGAGAGCTATGAGTATAGCGGCAAGCATAACAGCAACAGTTCATCCCGTAGCAGCAACAAGGATTCGGATGATTCGTCATCCGACAGTTCGTCCGATCATCATCGCGCCAGCGGTGAAGAGTCCGTTAAATACGAATCTGGATACCAAACTACGATTGATAGAGGCGAGCTACGCAAATTTACTGCCGATGTAAAAGGAGAGTTGCTCAAGTCTGGATACAAGTTGGTGCAAGGCAAGCCGTGGACGCAAAAAGAAACAGAAAAGCTGTACGACATTATTGAGCGTATCAAACAAGGAGATTTTGCAGGCGCAGATTATGTTTTGTTTGGCTCAATCAATAATGTGGATTTTAGCCGTAACGATACACCCATACAAGGTTCTAACGCTTTTTCGCACATGCTCTCATTGAATTTGATAGTCGAGTTTTCGCTCATCAATACCCGAACATATGAAATAAAAGCCGCATTTTCTGCGATGGGAGAGGGATCGGTTATGAAAATGAGCAATGCTCCGGGTACCAGTCTCTCGCTCAATCGCAGCAAAGTAATGCAAGATGTGTCGCGTTCCTTGGGCAGTGTGGTTGC
>JANONO010000285.1:0-1680 GCA_031420875.1 Gallionellaceae bacterium
TATGGCTTAGTCCCGGGCTGGCGGTGATGGAGGGCTGTGGCAAAGTGGGGCAAGTGGCACGCCTGCGCCTGGTGCAATCGGTGCTGGGCTATGCGCTTCTTTGGGCAACGCTACTATCGGGCGGCGGTCTGTGGGCCGCAACTGTTGTGCCCGTCGTCAGTGCCTTATGCACGGGCTATTGGCTAAAAGCACATGGCAATATGTTGCGTTGGCTATCCAGCCGCGCAGTGGATATTAAAAACCAGCTAAGCTGGCGCAAAGATGTGTTGCCATTGCAATGGCGCATCGCATTAAGCTGGGTCAGTGGTTACCTTATATTTAATCTATTCACGCCCATGGTCTTTTCCCACCATGGCGCGATTGAAGCCGGGCGACTCGGCATGGCGTTGATGGTTTTTTCTGCTATATCGACTATCGGCATGAGCTGGGTCAACGCCAAGGCACCTAATTTCACAACGTATATTGCCCGTGGCGAGCGACGCGAACTAAACATCTTATTTAGAGCGTTGTTTCTCCGATCAACGGTAGTTATAGCGCTAACGTCGGCAGGTGTAGTGCTCACCGCGTGGTATTTAAACCAGATTGGGGTACCACAGATGATGCGGATAGCGTCCCCCAGCGTCTTGGCCGTCTTGGCAGTTGTGACTACAGTGAATTCAATGGTATTTGCGATGGCAATTTACATGCGCGCACATCGAGAAGAGCCTATGCTGGCTCAGTCGATAGTCGTTGGATTAATGATCACTTGCGGTGTTTATATCGGTTCAATATATGGAGTGCTCACCATGATGCTTTTATATATGTTAATTTCAATATTTGTTTCGCTACCATGGACATTATGGTTATTTTTTAAATACTTCAAAAGAGCCTCTTATTTTTAATTTTTGATGACGGGTTTAACTTAGATGCAACTTGATGACGAACCATGCAAGTCAAAGCAGCCATTGCTTACTATTGCAATTCCAACCTATAACAGAGCAAGCTATCTTGAACTCTGTTTGAGACGGATAAGCGAAGAGATGGCCAGCTTAAGCGCAAACCAGCGTGATTTAGTCGTGATTTATGTCTCTGACAATGCTTCAGCAGACAGTACCACCCATGTAATATCCCAATTCCAATCACTGAACCCGGAGAGATTCAAGGTGGTTCGGAATGACGTAAATATAGGTGGAGAAAGAAATGTTTCTCAATGTTATGAGTCAGCAACTACGCCATATGTTTGGGTGATGGGGGATGACGATGTAATTCTTCCTGGTGGTCTCCAGTTGATTTTAGATGTCTTGGCTAAGCAGGAAATAGATATCCTATATTTGAATGGGTACGGCTTCTCCAATCATTATCTTGATGAACCTAAGAGAGGCCGTGGAAAAAGTGGACTTATTGAGTATTCAAGCGCATTAGATTTTGTAAAGCATACGCATGTGATGTTGACGTTTATCACCTCCTTGATAGTACGTAGTGGAGAGAATGAGGCATCAGTGAGTCAAATTGTGGTCGGTACTAATCTACCCCAGCTGGGCTGGGTGTTACCATTAATTCGTGACGGGAAAAAATTCGCATATATTGAAAACAGAGTTTACGCTGCCACGATGGGCAATTCTGGTGGATATGGTGCGGTTAACGTATTTGGCAACAATTTAAGAAATATATCAAATAGCATCCTGAAGGATCAGCCGAAAG
>JANONO010000286.1:0-3601 GCA_031420875.1 Gallionellaceae bacterium
CGTCTTGGCTGTGACCCCCGTCTTGGCTGTGACCCCCGTCTTAGTTGTGACCTTAGAGGCTGTTTCAACCGTTTTCAAAACAGCAAATTGTTGCGTCAAGGTGAGGGGTGAAGAAGTTTCTCCTGATGATTCTTCTGCTAAAGCTGTCGCAGCCACATTATTTTCTTCTAACTCTTCGTCATCTGTCAGCAAAGAAAGCTGCGGGCTGGGTTGCTCGTCATATAAATTCTGCATGGCGTTGAATGTCGCCTGACAATGACCGCAGCGCACCATGCCTTGGTGCGCCTCCAATTGAGATTGGCTGGCCTTGAAACGGGTGTTGCACGCGGGACATTGGGTGATCGCACTCATCGTTTTATCCCACTCAAACGAACCCAACCTTCTTCTTTAAGGGGTGGCTCAAGTTCAAACCATTGTGCATAAATTGTCGCAACCTCTTCTGCCTGCTCGCTGAGTATGCCGGACAGAACGATGTGGCCACCTTGCTTTGTGACTTGCGCCAGCAGGGGGGCGAGTAGTTTGAGCGGATTGGTCAATATGTTGGCGACGACAATATCTGCTGGCATGGGTAGCGCAGTATCGGCCAGATAAAATTTGGCCGATACTTGATTGGCAGCGGCATTGTCGCGGCTGGCTTGCACTGCTTGGGCATCTAAATCCACACCGATGGCGCTGGCTGCACCCAGCTTGAGCGCGGCGATAGCGAGTATGCCCGATCCACAACCATAATCCAGCACGCTTTCTCCGCCGCGAATGTGCTCATCCAACCAGCGTAAACATAAGCGAGTGGTGGGGTGGCTGCCCGTGCCAAACGCCAAGCCAGGATCAAGCGTGATGTTGATAGCCGCAGGATCGGAAGGGGTATGCCAAGTAGGCACTATCCATAGTCGTGGCGAGATTTGTATCGGATTAAATTGTGCTTGGGTCAGGCGCACCCAGTCGTTATCAGCCAAAGTTTCGCTGCGATAAGCTAGGGGGTGTTGCAGGCCGATGGCATGTGACGCTTGCAACATGATGGCATCTAAAGGGCTTGCTTCGGGGAATAAAGCGGTGACCTGATTATATGACCAAAGATGGGGAGGGGGTTCACCCGGCTCACCGAAGATGGCTTGTTCTTTGGGAGTGTCCGCATCGGCATCATGGATGTCCACCGACAGCGCGCCGAGTTCGAGCAGTGCCTCACTCAGGCTATCGGCATGGCGCGCATCCGCGTTCACAATCAGTGTGCGCCAGGCCATATTATTTGCCTTTGGTGCGCTCAGCCAGCTTCTGTTCCAAGTAATGAATGCTGGTGCCGCCGCGCATAAAGGCAGCGTCTTGTAGCAACTCTTGATGCAGCGGAATGTTGGTTTCTATGCCTTCGACCGCCATTTCTGACAGCGCAATCCGCATCCTTGCCATAGCCTGTTCGCGGGTGTCACCGTAGGCAATGATCTTGCCTATCATGGAGTCGTAATGCGGAGGCACGAAGTAGTTGGCATACACATGTGAGTCCACGCGGATGCCGGGACCGCCGGGCGGATGCCAGGTGGTAATGCGACCGGGTGAGGGCGTGAATTTATAGGGGTGCTCGGCATTGATGCGGCACTCGATGGCATGGCCTTTAAAGGCGATATCTTTTTGCTTGAAGCCCAGCTTTTCGCCTGCGGCAACGCGAATCTGCTGCTGCACAATGTCTATGCCGGTAATCATTTCGCTGACCGGATGCTCTACCTGCACGCGGGTATTCATCTCGATGAAGAAAAATTCCCCGTTCTCAAACAGGAACTCGAACGTGCCGACACCACGGTAATTGATCTTGCGACAGGCATCGGCACAGCGCTCGCCAATTTTGTCGCGCTGCCGTGCGCTGAGTAGCGGCGCGGGTGCTTCCTCAATAATTTTCTGATGACGACGCTGTATCGAGCAATCGCGCTCACCCAGATAGACTGCATTGCCATAGGAGTCGGCCAATATTTGAAACTCGATGTGGCGCGGGTTCTCCAAAAATTTTTCCATATACACCATGGGATTGTTGAACGCCGCCTGTGCCTCGCTGCGCGTCATGGTGACGGCGTTGAGCAAAGCAGCCTCGGTGTGTACCACGCGCATCCCGCGCCCGCCGCCGCCGCCCGATGCTTTGATAATGACCGGGTAGCCTATGGTGCGGGCAATCTTGATAATTTCCGCCGGGTTTTCAGGCAAAGCGCCATCCACGCCCGGCACACAAGGTACGCCCGCTTTCTTCATGGTTTTTTTGGCGGTGACTTTGTCGCCCATCATGCGTATGGTTTCTGGGCGCGGGCCAATGAATACAAAACCGCTTTTTTCCACACGCTCGGCAAAGTCTGCATTCTCTGATAAAAATCCATATCCGGGGTGGATGGCCTGTGCATCGGTGACTTCCGCTGCGCTAATGATGGCCGGAATATGCAAATAGCTCTGCGCCGAAGGAGCGGGGCCGATACAGACGGATTCGTCGGCCAGCTTGACATATTTAGCATCGGTGTCGGCTTCCGAGTGTACGGCTACGGTCTTGATACCCATCTCACGGCAAGCGCGCTGAATACGCAATGCTATTTCACCGCGATTGGCGATTAGAATTTTTTCAAACATGGCTAAGCGATAATGAATAGTGGCTGGCCATATTCTACGGCTTGGCCACTTTCCACCAATATGGCCTTGATAACACCGCTGTGGTCTGCTTCGATTTCATTCAGCAGCTTCATGGCTTCGATAATGCACAGGGTTTCGCCGGCATTTACATTTTGGCCGACTTCCACAAAAGCCTTCGCGCCAGGAGAGGGGCAGCGATAGAAGCTGCCGACCATGGGCGACTTAACCACATGACCTTCGGGCACGGCTGGCTTTGCAGCTTCGGGCGGGGCGGGTTGTGCAACAGCTTGCTGTGGTGCGACCATTTGCTGCGGCATGGTATGGACTTGCTGTATGGTGGCCGTAGGGGTGCGGGTAATGCGTACCCGTTCCTCTCCTTCGCTGATTTCCAGTTCGGCTATACCAGAACTTTCAACTAATTCAATCAGGGTTTTAAGTTTGCGTAAATCCATATCTTTTAACTCCTAGCTGAGTAATTGAGTGCATATTGCAGCGCGAGCTCATAACCTGTCGCGCCCAAACCGCTGATCACACCCACGGCAATATCCGAAAAGTACGATTCCTTACGAAATGCTTCACGGGCAAAAACATTGGACAGATGAACCTCAATAAAGGGGATGACCACAGCGGCTAATGCGTCACGCAATGCCACACTGGTATGGGTATAGGCTGCGGGGTTAATGATAATAAAGTCGGTGTTGTCCTCGCGTGCTAATTGCACACGATCCACCAGGGCGGCTTCGGCATTACTTTGGAAACATAACAACTTTGCGCCCGCCGCTAGAGCCAATTGCTGCAATTTACTGTCAATTTCGGTTAACGTGATGCGACCATAAACATCCGGCTCACGCTGACCGAGCAAATTTAAGTTGGGGCCATGAATGACCAAAATGGTTTTCATGCACACAGTTTGCCGAAATTAAAGGGAATTGTCCAGCAGTTGGCCGAAATTATACTAATTTTAATTTGGTTCAGGCAAAAATGGATGGTCTTGGGAATTACAATC
>JANONO010000287.1:0-2526 GCA_031420875.1 Gallionellaceae bacterium
TGAAGTGGTCAAGGTCGAGGAACAGCACTGCCAATTGTTTGTGGCTGCGCTGTGCCATTCCAAGTGCGTGGGTGATGCGATCATGAAGCAACACTCGGTTAGGCAGCCCGGTGAGAGCGTCAAAATGCGCTAGTCGCTGAATGCGTTCTTCGTTCTGTTTGTGTTGGCTGGTGTCGCTAAATATGCCAATGTAGTGGGTGACCTGACCATGCGCATCCAGTAGCCGGCTGATCGAAAGCCATTTTGGATAGAAACTGCCATCCTTGCGGCGATCTATCATCTCCCCCTGCCAGCGGCCGTGCGTGTTGATGGATGCCCACATGGCGCGATAAAAATTATCGTCCTGATGACCGGATGACAACATACGTGGGGTTTTTCCCAACGCCTCGGCTTCGCTGTAGCCAGTAATGACAGTAAAAGCATGGTTGACCATCACAATGTTGGTGTCAGCATCAGTAATCAGGAAGGCTTCTGTACTCTGCTCAAACACTTTGGCCGCGAGCTTGAGTTGAGTCTCTGCCCGCTTACGCTCTGTAATATCACGGAAAAAACTTTGTGTTCCGAAAAACACCTCATCCACAAAAATACCACTCATATTGCCTTCAACAATTATTTCATGTCCACCTTTGGCAACCAATATCGTTTCGATGTGATTAAAATTTTTACCGTTCTGTATCTCAGAAAATAGGTTTTCGCAATACGAGAGTTGCGCAGGTTTTATAATCTGACTAAAACTTAATTTTAGTGCCTCCTCGCGTGACCAACCCAGCGCCACACACCAAGCGTTGTTAACGAAAATTAATTTCCCATCAACACCCACGGTTTGCACCAGATCATGAGTAGTTGCAATTAAACGCTGGTAACTGGCTTCGCTGGCGCGCCGCAATTCCATTTCGCGCCTTAAGTGGGCAGTACGCTCCTCTATTCTTTGCTCAAGCGAATCATTAAAAGATCGCATGTGCCCTTCCATCTGGCGATGCAGAGCGAGTGTGCGGCGCAATTCAAGTTGCGCGATGACAGTCCGACTCAATGCGCGCAAAGCAGATTTCTGCTGATCATTCAGCTCACGCGGCACATGGTCAATGACACATAACGTACCCAACGCTAGCCCATCAGCCGCCACCAATGGCGCGCCTGCATAAAAACAGATATTTGGGTAACCAATAATGAGCGGGTTATCGAAAAAACGGGGGTCAGCCTTGGCATCACGTACTTCAAAAATTTCGCCTGGATTCAGAATGGCATGGGCACATAAAGCCACATCGCGCGGAGTTTCGCTGACATTCAGATTTACCTTTGATTTGAACCAGTGTCGAGCTTCATCAACCAGGGTAATGATGGCAATGGGTGTCTGGCAAATTTGCGCGGCCAATAAAGTAAGATCGTCAAAAGCTTGTTCTGGCGCGGTGTCCAGCACTTTGTAGCTGAACAATATTTTGAGGCGTTCGGCTTCATTTGGCGGGAGTGGGGCTATTTTCATGGCTATCTGAATAACCTTACGGGCTAGTTTGTGGAGGCCATTTTATCATTCCAGAAAGAGTGCGTGTTGCGCCCCACTTGCTTGGAATGATACATGGCCATATCAGCACGCTTTAACAAGGTGGCGGCATCTTCAGCATCATCCGGAAAAATAGCGATGCCGATGCTGGCCGAAGCCTGCAACTGAATTCCATCAATGTTCAACTTACCCTCCAGACTGCCAAGGATGCGCTGTGCCACAAAAGCAATTTGATCTTCGCCTTCCACGTTGGTCAGCACCAGCGAAAACTCATCGCCACCCAAGCGGGCACAGGTATCCATTGCGCGCGGCACACTCTTTATTTTTTCTGCGATCGCAACCAGAAATTTATCGCCCACTTCGTGTCCAAATTTATCGTTGATCTCCTTAAAAAAATCCAGATCAATAAAAACAACGGCTACTTTCTGCTTGTATCGGCGCGCCTCGGAAAGGGCTGTTTCCAGTCTGTCAAAAAACAGTCGGCGATTGGGCAAGCCAGTCAATTCATCGTGCAACGCCAACTTCAGAATGGTTTCCTCGCGTTGCCGCAACTCTTCCAGTGCCTGATGGAGTTGTGCTTCGGCTCGCTTCCGTTCGGTAATGTCAACTGCCATGCCCAAAAATCCGGTGATTTCATTAGCGGCATCACGCAGGGCGGTCACTGTAAGCAATACCGGCAAGCGCATCCCATCCTTGCGGATATAGGTCCACTCGTGTTCGTTAGGTAAATTCAAACGCGTTTTGGCGACAAAATCCTCAAATCCAGGCTCTATCGTCACCCCCAGCTCTGCCGAAAATTTTTGTGCATAGGTCACAACTTCAGCCGCATCATGGAAGATTGCTGGTGTCTGAAGTCCCACCATTTCCGTGGCCGAGTAGCCGAGCATGCGTTCCGCGGCTTGGTTGAAGGTAGTGGTGATGCCGTCGGGCGTCGTGCTGATAATGGCATGACCGGCATAATCGAGAATGGCGGATTTGAACCGGTCAGACGTCTCGGCACGATGGCGGGCAGCAGCCAGCTCAAGGGC
>JANONO010000288.1:0-2511 GCA_031420875.1 Gallionellaceae bacterium
GGAAGATTCGTTGATGGATCCCATGGTTGTCACCACTCTTCCCACCACATCTCCGCCCTTGATCGCAATGTCGCTGGCACCTTTGGCCAGTTGATTGGCCTGCTTGGCGTTTTCGGCGTTCTGCTTGACGGTGGCAGTCAATTCTTCCATCGAGGAAGCGGTTTCTTCCAGTGCCGAGGCTTGTTCCTCGGTGCGCTGCGACAAATCGCTGTTGCCTGCGGCAATTTCTTTTGTGGCCATGGCAATGGAATCAACACTCGCTCTGACATTGCCGACGATTTCGTACAGGCTATCGTTCATCTCCTTCAGGGCCTGCATCATCAAGCCCGTTTCATCCGTGGAATAAATCTCAATTTTTGAAGTCAGATCACCTGAGGCGACTGTGTTGGCAAGCTCAACAGCCTTGACCAGTGGACGCGTAATGCTGCGTATCAGCAAGAAAGAAATGATGAATATTGAAACAAGGGCAATCGCCATGGTCGTGATAATTGTATTTTTTATAACGATGCCTTGAGCAAGGCCGACATTTTGTGACTCTTTCATGCTTTCATCCATGAGGTCGCCCAAGGCCAACATGGTGCCAGCTAATATTTTGAAAGTGTTTATGTATTCGGGCAGTCGCGCATTGGCTGCAACATTGTCTTCAAATGCTAGATTAGCGATAGTGCTGGCAGTTTTAATGTACTGCTCAACTGCAGGCTCCGCTTTTTGCAGAATATCCTTGATATCTTGATTCAATGGCAATGCGGCATTTGCCGCGATTTTTTCACGGAAAACGGTGGCATGTCCTTCAAGGTCATTTATGAGCAAGCTTCTATCCTTGGATTTTTTTGCGAGGTCAAATTTTTCTTGCCCAGCTTGTAGAGCTGCAAGCACATCACCATGCAGTGCGATACGCATGGTATCGGCCTGCATTTCATTGTGTTGGGCGGTTGAGGTTAGCAAGATGTTTGCCATGGCATCATTTAAGCGGACTACCCCCCAGTAGCCGGTGGCAGAAACTATACCCACAAAGATCAGGCTGAGTAGGGCGGTGCCCAGCAAGCGTTGTTTGATGCTAAATGAAATTTTCATGTTTCGTTTCCTTGGTTATCCAATTTTTCTAGCGCCCGATTTTGCTATCGCAAAGCGAAATATTGCAGGGTGCCTCACGATATGAAGAACGCACCCTGCAGTGGCATTTCACCTGCGGTGACTGCAATGGTTAATATTTATGCAGTACCTGTTCTCCTGCTACTGGTACATTGACATAACCAATAGCCCCTGGAGTTTTGTGGATAAAACTATATATTTCGGCATCCCCGGACTTGACCTTTGGCGTGGTCAAGCCGGCACGGAAGGATTTTTTAATCCATAGCGCCCCATATACGGCAGCATCCATTTTCATTACCTTGCTGAGAAATTCACTTTGTACCGCAGCATTGTCAACCGGCACTAATTTTATTGAGCCAGAAAATTGTTTTTCGCCCGTATATACATCTTTTAACTCTGCCTCAGTAAGCGCTACGCCCGGATGAGCAACCACATAGAGACTGCCCGCTACAGTTATAGCAGGGGCAAAGACACACATTGAACCCAAGCTCAAAACAGTCAACAGCTTAATTGATTTTTTGGTTGAATAGAATCGCATCATCCCCTCCTTAGAAACGAATTGAATATTGAGCACGGACTTCTTTATAGCTGCCGTTGTCCGAACCGGTAGCCGGGACACCATCCCCTTCCCTTGTTCGGTTCGCCTCCAGCTTGAGCGCCGCCTTGGCATTTAGCATATAGCGTGCGCCGACCACCTCTCGCTGGTATGACACGCCATAGGCTTGGTAGCTAAAATAGGGATCCTCCTGATTCAGCGTAGCCTTTTCCAGTCGGGCGTAAGGCATCCACTTGTTTCCGACAGCGTATCCTAGTTGGGCGAAACCCAGCCAGCTCGAATTGGATGTCCCGGCCAGTTTCAAATCGTCATTTTTGAAACGATAATATTCAGCAAGTCCTTCCCAGTTGTCATCTTCGTAAGCGCCATACAAGCCAGCCATCTTCACACTGACTTCACCCAAGTCTACTACTATGGGTGAAGAATTATCTTCGATGTTAACGCGCTGCGAGAAGCCATGAACACCCACTACCATACCCCCCCTTTTATATCCCACATTAGCGCCAACCAGGGTATTGTTATTACTGTCGCGCGCATTATTGATGGTCAGGTAGCCTCGATTGCCAGGAACAATAACGTCACCCACACCAACAATGGCATTACCGTTGCCCACGTATAAATCATAGGTCAACTTGGCACTTCCGATAGGCACGTCACCCGTCGCCCACGCACCCATCACATGCGCCGGCAACAACCCCCCTTTGTCCTCAAAATCAATGAAACGCGGACGCGTTATCGAGGTCTGAATTTCGGCGCCGTGGTGATAGGCAGTGTTCCAATTGCCGTAAGGTGCGTGAAACCGACCCACCCAGGTGGTCAGTCGGTCGCTGAACGTATAACCAAGTTGAATACGCTCGAGATCC
>JANONO010000289.1:0-4820 GCA_031420875.1 Gallionellaceae bacterium
GATACCGTTCGATTTATCACTGTGAATCGCTGGCATATGGCATTGCTCCGGCCACTGTGAGTCCCTTCTTGAAACAGAGAATTCGCTGGGGGCAAGGCAATATGCAGGTGCTGATGAGAGAAAATATTCTCTTTACCCGCAAATTAACTTGGGCGCAAAAGGTGAATTATTTAGCGTCCATCATGACCTGGTTTGATGGCTGGCAGAAAGGGATTTTTTATGCGACCCCGGTTATCGTATTGTTTACTGGGGTCTTACCCATCAATACCGGTCTCTATGAACTGATACTGCATGTCTTGCCGTACTACCTGCTCGGCCTTATTGTTTTTGAGGAGGTGGGTCGCGGCTACGGCGGCACTTTATATATCGAGCAATATAATTTTATTCGGTTTGCAGCATACATTCAGTCAACATTCGGCCTGTTTCTGGGGAAGCTGAAATTTCACGTCACCTCCAAGGTTCGTGATGACGCAGCTGAGTCAAATCGCAGTCTTTGGCCAGCGATGTCTATGTTGCTATTCAGTACCGCAGCGATTCCTTTTGGCATCGTCACTTTTTTTGGCGGAAGCCAGCTTCCACTTGATGCCTTGGCATACAACCTATTCTGGGTAGGCGTTAATTGCCTAATAGGAGTTTCTGCATTTAAATTTACTCAAAGTAGCCAAACCTTCACCAGAAATGAATATCGCTTCCCCATACCCTTGCCATTCAGGTTTGAAAATAAGCATGAATCCGATATGTATGGAACGATAGATAACATATCGGCCACAGGAGGTAAGATATATGCAAGATTTCCCAAAGGTGTCAGGAAGGGAAGAATAATTGAGGGTTATATCTATCTGCCATCAGGCCAGATTCCCATAGAAGTTGAAATTATTGCTGAATTCACAAGCATGGCGGGCGATCAACCGTATGTGGCGGCGGTCGGGTGTCGTTTTATATGGAATGTGATTGATCACCAGGATGATTTCGAGAAATTTTTATTTGGCACAGACTTGCAACGTAAGTTGAATAAAATACAAGAGAAGCAGACTACTCCCATAGAGTGGCTTAGGGGGAGATTGGCGGGTGATCAAATAGCTGAGGGGCAGGTGAGAGAGTATTGGGCATCGGCCGTGATTGCTGCGGAACAACAGCAAGCATCTACCAGTTTGGGGTTAATCAATATGTACGGAAATGAGGATGCGCCCAAACAGTTGATCAGTTACTTTCCTATGGCATTGGGTGTGAAGTTCGCAGTAAAGGTTTATACCCGAACCAAGCAGATAGACCTTGAAGTTGAGGTGATGCAAGGGATTCAGATAGACAACTCTACGGGATCCTTTTACCTTTACCCAGTAAAAAATTCGACTGTCATAACATTAAAACAGGCGAATGTCATAACATTAAAACAGGCGAATTTTCCCACAAAAAAACTGATTGAAAATAATTAAGGCATAGCAACCTTGATTGAAATGGTGTCGTTGCTACAACCCAGAAATATAACCTGCAATTTTATATATTTCGGCAGGGGACAAAATTCCAGCAAATGATTCCATCATTCCACTTGGTTCGTTGGTACGGGTATGGCTCTTGAAATCTTTGAGTTGTTTGACTAGATATTTTTTGTGCTGGCCACCGATAACAGGTGCAATAGGGTTGTTGGGAGCCAAGCCTTTGCCGTTTTTCCCATGGCAGATGGCGCAGCCATTATCATCTGTAAATCGGGTTTTTGCCCACGCATCGTCCTCAGGCTTCCTTCCCTTCATTTGTTTCTGGCTGGCAAAATATGCAGCTATATCGAGCAAGTCTTGGTTTTCTGTTACCGTAGCTGCCATATCAGACATAACCGGGTCTTTGCGAGCACCCGATTGATAATCCTTGATTTGTTTTATGATATAAGCTGCATATTGTCCAGAAAGTTTGGGGAAGTCTGGGGATGCACTGTTCCCATCTTCACCATGGCAGCCTTGGCACATTGCCGATTTTTCCTTGCCCGCCTCTGGGTTGCCAGCCCCTATGCGCTGTTTGATGTCACTTGGGCTATCGCCGGCAAATACGGTAGAGGCAGATAACAGTATGATGGTCAGACTGGTTGAAATAGCAACTCGAATGCACGACATGGTTTCTCCTTCAATTTTTCTAAATCAAACTATATATTGGTGAAAATGACAAGAAGTAGCAAAGACCGAAAAAATCACACTTGTAATTACTGTATCACAAGGGATTAATTTGGTGTTATCAAAAAATTGTATGCAGATCCAACTGTAATTTTATTCAGCGTATGCCTAAATTCCCTATCCATTTTTCGCAAGGTCGGCTGCGCACTTATCTCGCAGCGGCATATGCGTTGTTTATTGTATATGCCAGTTTGTCGCCATTTTCCGGCTGGCGCACACCGAACTCGGTGTTTTCAGATGTCCTAACTGAGCCATTGTTGCTGCAATATACCTGGCTGGATGTTGCTACAAATTTATTTGCCTACTTACCATTTGGACTGTTGCTGGCCTTGGCATTGCGTGCACGTTTTGATGCAACTTGGACTGTGTTATTTACTGCGTTGGCTGGCGCAGTGCTCTCCACTTCGATGGAATATGTGCAGATGTATTTGCCGACACGAATCAGCTCTAATTTAGACATACTCACTAATAGCAGCGGCACAGCGCTGGGCGCATTGCTGGCCGTCGGTATCGCACCACAAGTTTGGTTTACGCTGCATTTGATGCAATGGCGCTATCGCATGTTTCATGGCGGAAGCATGATGGATTTTGGCTTGGCACTAGTGGTGTTGTGGATGTTCGCGCAAATAAACCCCTCGCTGCCCATGTTGAATAGCGTGTTTATTAGCACAGTGGCGCTTGCACCGTTGGCTACGGTGCAGATGAAGCCGTTCATCTGGATGGAAAGCGTGGCGGTGGCACTTAATTTATTGATGCTGGGATTGCTGCTGCTGACTTTGTTGCGTAAACATCAGCATGCGGTGAGCACCTTGATGGCGATGTTATGTTTGGTTGCGTTAGTCAAATTTGGTGCTGCCGCCATCTTGCTTAAATCTTGGGCGCTGTTGCTGTGGCTGAATAGCGAGGCCGTATTGGGTATTTTTATCGGCATATTGTTGCTGATTGCCGCCACACGATTATCACGATCTGTATTGTTGTGGTGTGCCGCAATAGTCACGTTAACCTACTTGGTGCTGGCGCATTGGATACTGGATAGCAGCATGCCCGCCACCACTCGGCGTATGTACCAATGGGATTATGGCCATCTGCTAAACTATAACGACCTGTCACAATTTGTCGCATTCATTTTTCCACTTGTTATGCTGGGATACCTCTGGCGTATAAAAAATAATCCTACATGAGACACTATCAAAAACACGTTTTTTTCTGCACCAATCAGCGCCCGACGGGTGAAGGATGTTGCAACAATTTTGGTGCGCAGAAAATGCGCGACTACGTCAAGGATAAGGTCAAATCACTGGGTCTGTCGTCCGAAGAAAATCGTATCCGCATCAACTCAGCGGGTTGCATGGATCGCTGCGATGAAGGGCCAGTGCTGGTGGTTTATCCAGAAGGTGTGTGGTACACCTATGTGGATGAACAAGACCTCGATGAGATTATTGAAGAGCATTTGAAAAACGGGCGGGTGGTGGAGCGGCTGAGAATATGATGCCTGCGCTAATAATTTCGCACGAATGAAGTATGATTGCCTACTTGTATCAAATGATATAATATTAACTATCAAATGATAGCAAGGAGGAGGTCATGACTTCAGCCGTAACCAATCTCGCCAAGTTTCAAAAATGGCGTACCTCAGTTGCCCAATCAAATGCCGGGGCAAGAATCAAACTTATTCGCACCGGCGTACCGGCAAATGTACTGGTGTTTGCGAGTGAGTATTTTGATATGCCGCGTGCTCAATTTGTAAAAATCATGGGAATGTCACCCGCGACCGCGGAGCGCAAGATAAAAAGTCGTAGTTTGCTCGGCCCCATCGAATCCGAACGACTTGAACGCTTGGCCATCATCGAAAATCAGGCAGAGCAAGTCTTCGGTGATGCGGGGAAAGCCAAAAACTGGTTGACGCAAAAGAATCTTGCTCTGGGCGATACACCGATATCCATGCTGGATACAGAAACAGGTGCCCGTGAAGTGAGGAAGGTACTAGGGTCCATTGCCTATGGCGGGATTGTGTAATTGACACCTCTAAAAATACACATTTCATCCCAACTGCTGCGTTGCAGAAAAAATTTCTTGCTGACATATCCTCCCTATGCGGCGCGTTGAAATTTTTCTACGCCTTGCATTTGGGCGAAATCTGAATTTTTAGAGGCGCCCAAATGCTTGCTTGGCGCATCGCCAAAAAAAAGTTTGCACTTGATCGAACAGGCATCGGGGCACGCACATACGGTGGCAGGTGGAATGCACCGGGTGTAGCAGTCATCTATGCGGGCATGACCCCTGAAATATCAGCCATGGAAACATTAGTGCATGCGGGTGACATGCTTCCCGCCGATTTAGTGCTGGTAAAAATAGATTTGCCGGACGATGAAAAGCTATATTTTCGATGTCTGATAGCCAACCTGCCTTCTGGATGGGACGACCTCCCCGGCTCCACGACAGCAGTAGAATACGGCAATGCATTTATTAATGCAGGCACCCACCTTGGGATGATCGTTCCATCAGTAGTCATGCCGGAAGCGAGTAATATCATTATCAATCCCAACCACGCTACCATTTCAAGTGTAAGCATGACAGTCATTCGACCCTTTGAATTTGATTCTCGATTACGCGGCGATTAGTTGTTCTTCCCTACACTTCAAGTGAACGGCCAGCCTGGCG
>JANONO010000290.1:0-1558 GCA_031420875.1 Gallionellaceae bacterium
GCGTTGCGTTATCCGATCCCCAAGTCAACCTCACGCAACTGGTGCTATTCGCGCTGGCCACCGCATTTTTTTCCGCCACGCAAGACATCGCGCTGGACGCGTATCGTATCGAAGCAGTTGAAGAAAGTATGCAAGGCGGCATGGCGGCCAGCTATCAAGCGGGCTATCGCCTGGCGATGATTGCCGCTTCCGCCGGTGCGCTATACATCGCGGCCGGCATTGCCGGTGGCGAGGGTTACCATTACGCCGCCTGGCGCGGGACGTATCTGGTGATGGCGGGTTTTATGGCGGTGGGCATGATTGCGACCCTGTTGCTGCCTGAGCCGCAAGCCAACGGCTTATCGCAAGGCCAAACCGACCAGCGTGAAATGGCGGTGCGACTCGCAAAAGTGGCGTGGCTGTCACCGCTCACGGTACGCGCGCTGGCTTGGATTTATGGCGCGGCGATCAGCCCGCTGCTCAACTTCGTGCGGCGTTATCGCTGGCAGGCGGTGTTGATTCTTGCGCTGATCGCCACTTATCGTATTTCTGATGTGGTGATGGGCGTGATGTCCAATTCGTTTTACGTGGACATGGGCTATACCAAGAGCGAAGTGGCGACGGTGTCGAAAGTCTATGGCGTAATCATGACCATCGTCGGCGCGTTTCTGGGCGGTGCGCTGACCATGCGTTTCGGTGTCATGCGCGTACTTTTTGTTGGCGCATTATTGTCAGCAGCGACCAATATTTTATTCGCCTGGCTGTCCACGCGCGGTCATGATCTGACCGGACTGATTTTCGTGATCTCCGCCGACAATTTTTCGGCGGGGATTGCCACCAGCGCGTTCGTGGCGTATTTGTCCGGACTCACCAACGTCGCCTACTCCGCTACGCAGTACGCGTTGTTCAGTTCGCTGATGGTGTTGCTGCCGAAATTTATTGCCGGTTTCTCCGGCGTGGCGGTGGATACTTTTGGATATGTCGCGTTCTTTAATGTTACCGCGCTGCTGGGGGTGCCGGTTCTGATTTTGGTGTGGCTGGCGGCGCGCGTACACGATAAGCCGAAGTAAGCTCGTAGGATGGCTATGCAAAGCTACCCATCAATTTTTATCATGGGATTGCACGGCGCACGGCGTTGCCGATACTGGGGATGCTGTCGAAACTAATTTTGAATCTTAGAAAGCAATGATTTTTTCCGCCCTCTCACAATTCGACCGGTACACCTCACTACATCCGCTGTTCCCGCGAGCCTTTGAATTCATGCGTAGCACTAATCTACTCGCGCTGACCCGGGCATTCATCCCATTGTTGGTGAACAACTCTTCGCAATCATGGAACATTTACCTGGGCGCACTCACGCAGCCCATGTAGGGTGCAATAACCAACGGGCATTGCACCGCATGTAGTTTAATCTGGTGCGATACGCTATACCCTTCGACTGCGCTCAACCCAACCTACCTGCTACCTATATCTCCACCACCACCGGCGTATGATCCGACGGGCGCTCCAGTTTTCTCGGTGCGGTGTCAATCACGCAACTTTTGCATAGCGCCACCAGTGGCTCACTGATCAGGATCAG
>JANONO010000291.1:0-5487 GCA_031420875.1 Gallionellaceae bacterium
CGGAATCTCCGGCTAAATAAGCGCCCTTCATGTCCTTTGGAAAGTCTGATGTTTGATAGCGTTCCGGGTCGCCCCAGATGGTACGGATTTGCGAGGGGAAGGGGCGAGTGATGACCAAAAATCCGCCGTTTTTTCCGGGCAGTTCATCGCCCGTTTCATTGACGATAGTGGCCATGATGCCGGGCAAGGGCAGGGTGCAGGAGCCGGGTTTGGTGGCTATTGCGCCGGGCAGAGGCGCGATCATATGGCAGCCAGTTTCGGTTTGCCACCAAGTATCTACAATCGGGCAGCGCGACTGGCCGACTTGAGTGTCATACCACATCCAGGCTTCGGGGTTGATAGGCTCGCCTACACTGCCTAGCAAGCGCAGGCTGGAAAGATCATATTGCCTAGGCAGATCGCCACCCAATTTAATCAGCGAACGTATGGCAGTAGGCGCGGTGTAGAAAGTCGTGACCTGGTGCGTTTGTATCATCTTCCAGAAACGCCCGGCATCCGGCCAAGTTGGCACACCTTCAAAAATCACTTGGGTCGCACCCACGGCCAGCGGCCCGTATGCCACGTAGCTGTGGCCGGTCACCCAGCCCACGTCGGCGGTACACCAAAATATGTCGCTAGGTTTATAGTCGAATACCCACTGCATGGTCAGCGCAGCGCCCAACAGATAGCCGCCGCTGGAATGCTGCACTCCCTTGGGTTTGCCAGTGGAGCCAGAGGTGTAAAGGATGAATAGCGGATGTTCTGCGCTTACCCAAGTCGGCTCACAATGAGTGCTTTGTGTTTTGATCAGATCATGCCACCACACATCGTGATTTTCGTTCCAAACAACTTCATTGCCACTTCGCCGATAAACAATCACGCTCTGCACAGCAGTGCAGCCACCCATCTGGAGCGCCTCATCTACCGCAGGTTTCAGCGGCAGCACCTTGCCGCCGCGCAGTTGTGCATCGGCGGTGATGACAGCACACGCTTGTGCATCAACGATGCGTTCATTCAGGCTTTTAGCGGAAAATCCGCCGAACACCACCGAGTGAATGACTCCGATGCGCGCGCAGGCTTGCATCGCCACGATGACCTCAATGCTCATCGGCATATAAATCACCACGCGCTCGCCCATTTTGATGCCGCGCGATTTCAGGCCGTTGGCAAATTGGCACACTCGGCTATGCAGTTCGCGGTAGCTGATCCGAGAAACAGTGCAGTCATCTGCCTCGAAGATCAGCGCAGTTTTTTCTGGCTGAGTGTGCAGGTGGCGATCCAGACAGTTGTAGGACACATTCAGCTCGCCATCCTCAAACCACTTAAAAAATGGTGCCTTGGTTTCATTCAGCACGGTTTTGAAGGGGGTGTGCCACAGCAAATGTTCGCGCGCCAAACGCGCCCAATAGCCTTGATAATCCCGTGCCGCCTCTTGGCACAGCGCTTGGTAAGCGGCCATGCCAGAGACATTGGCCTGTTGCACAAAATAGTCGGCGGGCTGAAAAATGCGGTTTTCATTTAAGACAGATTCAATGCTGTTGGACATGGTTTTAATCCCCAATATTTTTGATGCACAGATGCCTAGTGTTTTTTATAGATGCTGTGAACACAACAACAATGCTGGCTCGATCAGACACGCTATATTTTAGATTGCATCACGAGAATACATTATGTTATACCTGTATGGAAATGACCATTTTAGCAAGCAAACGCAACGCACCCCACTTGTCCATATTGCTTGGCGTGGCTTTATTATTCCCCCCGAATGCACTAAGTGTCGAGCAAGCTGTCGAGCCGATACAGGCTGAATCAATGCTGCCAGAGCCGACTCTGCGCGATCCAGCACAGCTTGAGCAATCAGAGCCAGTACTGCCTGAAGCTATTGAGCTTGAGCCAGTTGAGCCAGATACATATATTTACCCCATTGATGCTCCGCGTGAGTACTTGTCTGAAAAATTCGTTAGCTTGGTCAGCAGCATTGATTATTTTTTTGGCGATGATAGAAATTACCAAGAGAGTAATAACAGCGTATTTCAAATAAATCTTACTAGATTGTTGGGGGGTGACGGCGATCAAAAGTTTGTGCTGTCAGGCAGAGCTAAGGTTCATTTACCTAACACCAAAAAAAAATTAAACCTTTTATTGGAAGCCGATCCAGAACAGAATATATCGGGCGAAGCCCCGCCGGGACAGCCACTTCTTAATAAGCAAGTAACCACTCCGAGCAGCTACGCCGCAGCTTTACGTTATGAAGTGACCGATAAAAATCATTGGCACTTTAGCGCGGATGCAGGAATAAGATTTCGTGGCCTGACTAACAGCCCCAATCCTTTTGCACGTACTAGAGGAAGCTATTCTGTTACCCAAGGGCAGTGGCGATTGAAAGTTGCAGAGTCGCTGTTTTGGTTTAACTCGATAGGCGCGGGCGAAAGTACGCAATTTGATGCAGAACATTTTGTGAGCGACACAGCCTTGTTTCGCGCCACCAGCAACGCGACCTGGCTTAATGAAAAGAAAAATTTTGATCTGCGGCAGGACTTTTCTATTTATCACACAGTAAGCGATCGCACGGCATTGCTGTACCAAGCCAGTGCCATAGGCGTGAGCCAGCCGCAGTTACAGACAACTGAATACATTGTGCTCGTGCTGTACCGGTATCGCTTGCACAGGAATTGGATATTTTTTGAGCTAAGTCCGCAACTTCATTTCCCCAGAGCTACAAATTTTGATGTAACGCCGCTGCTTAATTTGCGCTTGGAGATGCTGTTTGATGGGTCAAAGTGATAGTGCTGTCTATGTGTATGGAAGGCTTGTCTATACAGAGCAGATGTTGCAGCACGTCTATTAGGTATTCATGTTTCAATCCTCGCCCGAGCCGAGGCGCGGGCGCTACAGTCCGTTTACAACGCCTTGACTTTCAACATTGAAAAACGAACTTTGCGCGAACCCTCGGCACTCTTTCCTCCGAGGGTTCACACAACCAAGCGACAAAGGCAGAAAATCATCCTTCGTCAATATATTAGTCGCAACGCGAACCTGCCGCGTTTGTGTCGTTGCTGCTGGTTCGCGCTTCATATTACCAGCGCTCCTTCAAAATCTACAGCACGAAATTTACCATACTCTTTGATGTTGTGTAGTTCCACTGGATCGGTTAAACGATACAAACGCAGGCAATCTTCTTTTTCATTTATCTCAGCCAGCAGTCGCCGCTCTAACTCTTCGAGTTGCATCTGATTAACCTTGCACTCAAAGACTGAGTTTTGCACCCGCTGCCCCGTGCTCTCGCAAACTTTGGCGACGCGGCGCAGCCGTTTGCGCCCAGCGGCGGTGACGGTGGATACATCGTAAGTAATAATAATTAGCATAGCTTTAACGATAAAGGAATGGAAGGTAGCCTTCCATCTCGCCGCGCAAAGTGCGCGCCATGAAGCGCGCTTGCAATAACGGCAGCAGGCCTATCGGCACTTTGGTTTCCAGCAAGGAATGCATCACTTCTTCCTGCTTGCGTTCCTGATAGGCCACCACTACGGTACGACGCCCACCGCCTTCCAACATCACCGCGCCACCTTCCATTTCTGCAAAATCATTCGCGCCAATCTGCCCTCGGTTAATCAATGTGAGTGCCAGTCGGTCGGCGAAGATGGCGCGAAACTCTTCCACCAAATCCAGTGCGAGTGCGGCGCGTCCGGGGCGCACGGCATGCAGAAAACCAAGCTGTGGATCGAGGCCGACGGCTTTCAGCGTGGAACGGCAGTCATGGAGTAAAGAAATGAAAGCAGTGCGTTAGAGCGGTCGCCGAGTGTGGCCATCCATCGTGAATTTGTCGCGCGCCTCGCGCTTGACCAACAGCGGCAACGCGGCGAAATAATTTTTTGCCGCATCGCCTTCAATGCCGCGCACCACGTCCAAATCAGGTGCATGCGGTAGATTGCGCAACGAGTTGGAAAGCATTTCTGCAGTGGCAGTCAGCGCGTTGCTATCTTCCTTATCTCCCGCATCACGCGCCCCGCGCAGCAGCACTTGACGTGAATTACGCAACTTCCCTGCAATCGCGCTTTGAGCAAGACTCAACGCAAATTTTTCATCCAGTGCCAGGCGATGTTGTGCCTGCCGCAGCAGGATATTGTCTGAAACCGCACCTTCACGGCGCGCCTTGAATCGCCCGTGTTCATTGAGCAACACTAGGCTGATGCCGTCATCCGCACAGCGGTGCATCAATGCAGGGGAGAGCATGATGTTGTCCAAACACACCACGCTGCCCAGATGATGCAGTGGTACTTGCAATTTTTTCTCGCGCTCTGCGTCAACTCGCAGCGTGTCATTTTCCAAGTGGAGATAGGCATTCTGCGTTATAACGTAGAAG
This sequence comes from Gallionellaceae bacterium, assembly GCA_031420875.1. Taxonomy (GTDB): domain Bacteria; phylum Pseudomonadota; class Gammaproteobacteria; order Burkholderiales; family Gallionellaceae; genus Nitrotoga. Next base: position 4,343 of record JANONO010000291.1, read on the forward strand.
GTGTTTTGAATTGTTCTCGTTTTGTGTTACATTTGGTGCATCAAATTAATTGACGAAAGGTTAGCCATGGGTACACTTAACTTACGCTTGCCGGACAATTTGGATAGGCAATTAACCGCATTGGCGGCGCAAACACACCAGAACCGCTCTGCTCTGGCGCGAACGGCATTGGAGAAATTCTTGCGCGAGCAAGCGCGCGCACAACAGCTGGCCGGGATGGCTGAGGCATTTCGTTTTTTGGCAACCCACCCTGAAGCGCGTGCCGAAAGTCTCGCCATCGCGGAAGAGTTTGCGATTGCGGATAGCGAAGCACTCGATATTTCTGAGGGCCGAAAACCCGGCGATCCAGAACCTGAGCAGTGGTGGAAATAATGCGTCGGGGAGAAATATGGGTGGCGCGATTTAATCCAAATGTAGGTGCAGAAATCGGCAAGGTTCGCCCGGTCGTTATCTTGATGGAACAGATATTTTTGGATGCGGGCGCACCGGTGATTATGGCCGCACCACTGAGCACAAAATATTGGCCGGGACTTGCTCAACTGCACATTGCCGTACCCGCACGCGACCGCCTGTTGAAAGATAGTCATATCGTCTTGGAACAAACAAGGGCGCTGGATCGCAGCCGTTTTGGCGAGCACTCACTGGGCAAATTAACGCCGGAAGAAATGGGTGTGGTGGAACAACGATTATTCCTGATGTTTGGAATTTCTATTTCTCCCGATCATCCGCATTAAATAACGCCTCGCGCAAAGACTGCAACCGGCGATGTTCCGCCAGCGCACTCGGCTGGCAGATTTTCTTCAGTGAACACTCCTTGCAGCGCGCATCGTTGACTGGCGGCAGCTTGCCAGACTCCATCATGGCGCGGATGGCGCTCACCGCCACTTCCACTTGCCCGCGCAATTCTTGCGTAATCGCCACCTCACGCCTACGCCGCGAACCGTGATGATAAATCACGCCGTGCGTGATGACCTTGCCAGTCATCTCTTCCAGACACATTACCTGCGCAGCAAGTTGAAGATCATCATGAATTTTTTCGCGCATCTTGCCATGTTTGTATTCGACCGGGTAGATGCGCCCATCAGGATGAAACTCCACCACGTCGCATTTGCCGATAAAAATGCCTATAATTATGTCACCAACCA
>JANONO010000292.1:0-1668 GCA_031420875.1 Gallionellaceae bacterium
CGCGTTGCAGAATTGAAGCCGGTTTCCCCGAAATTTTTTTCAAAAATAAACAGGGTGCGTTGCGCCAGGCCGCACAGCGTATCCAGCGCGATAATATAATCCGCGATGCCGCTTAAGGGAGTGTGTTGCAGCTCATTATTCATGCGGTAATGGTTTTCGAGTGTTTGCGACAAATGCAATATAACCGTCTGCGTGCCACTGGTAAAGCACATCCAGCGCCTCCGGCGGCAGTTTGTCCGTGGGATCAAGCCGGCGCGTATCGGCCAGGATACGCAGCGCCCGGTAGGTATTTTTGCCGACAGTGTGTGCCGTGCCATTGATGAATACCGTGCTGTTATGGCACAGCATCTGCGATTTCAGAGCCAGGGCCACGCCACGGGTTTGCAGTGCCTGTTCGAAGCGCGCGCGGTTGAGCGGCTTGGCGGGCGGATCAAAGAAAATATGCGGCTTGGGTTCGCTCAGATAGCAGCCGATAAAATCGGCAATGTCGCGTTCGCCCCACTGCACCTGTCGGATGATTTTTTCCACTTGGTGCAGCATGTCTGAGCCGATTTCGGAAGGATGCTTTTGTGCCTTTAGGCCGGGGTCGGCATACATGCCATCCAGGCAAACGCGATCCTGCAAATACACCAGGAACTGTTCCGCCAATTCCTGATAGGCCGGGGTGCGAAAGCCGATGGAATAAGTCATGCAGTCGTCCTCGGCGATGCCGTTGTGGGCATAATGCGGCGGCAGATAGAGCATATCGCCCGGCGCCAGCACCCACTCCTGTTCGGGCTCGAAGTGTCGCAGAATTTTCAGCGGTGCGCCATCGACCAGGGTGCGATCCTGCTGCGCGGAAATCTGCCAGCGCCTGTGCCCGGAGCCCTGCAACAAGAATACGTCGTAGGAGTCAAAATGCGGGCCTACTCCGCCCCCTGTGGAGGCATAGCTCACCATCAGGTCATCCAGCCGCGCGTGGGGTATGAAGCTGAAATGCTTGAGCAACTCGGCCGCAGCTGGCAGGACGTGGTTAACCCCCTGCACCAGCACCGTCCAGCCGCTGTCGCCAAGCTTGTCGAATTGCGTAGTTTTGAACGGGCCATGCTGCAATTGCCATTGGCCGCGACGCTGCGTCACCAGACGCGCCTGGGCATCCTCGGCGCAGGCCATGGCAATCAATTGCTGTGGCTTGAGCAGCCCGTTGAACTGCGGGAATGCTTGGCGTATCAGCAGCGGCTGCTTTTGCCAGTAATCGCGCAGGAACTCCGTTACCGTCATCCCGCCGGGAATTTGATGCTTGCTTTTCATCCGGTAATTATAGCGTTCGCCAGCGCGCCGCAAAAACTCTTTCGCGCCAAATGAAATAAGTTAAAATACCGCGCAGGAGGAGTTAAACATGTTATTGCAAGTTGGAATGGAAGCGCCGCAGTTTGAACTGCCCGATGCAGACATGGAAATGTTTAGTTTAGCTTCGCTGCGCGGCCAGAAAAATATCGTTCTTTATTTTTATCCGAAAGATGATACGCCCGGCTGCACCGTGGAGGCGAACGAATTTTCAAAACGGGACGATGATTTCAAAAATTTTGATACACAAGTAATAGGGGTAAGCCGCGACGAATGCCTGAGCCACGCCGCGTTCCGCGATAAATACGGGCTTTCGGTGCTGCTGCTATCTGATACGGAATC
>JANONO010000293.1:0-3604 GCA_031420875.1 Gallionellaceae bacterium
GCCCCACAAAGGGTTCGCCCTGTGCGTCTTCATCTGCGCCCGGCGCTTCGCCCACAAACAACCAATCTGCCTTTTCATCGCCGACGCCGCATACGGTCTGGCTGCAACCGGCGCGCAGCTTGCACAAAGTGCATTCTTTCACCGCAATTTTTAATTCATCCCAGCTTGCGCAAGATGAGTTGGCCACATCTGCTTGTTGTGTATCGGCTGCACCCCCACCCAAACTGCTGTGCGCCGGAACAGGGTCAGCGCGTAGCCGCCACAGCGGATAAAGATTCAGTTCGCGCAGTATTTCTTGTTGCCTGTTACTCATAATTTAGCACTCACAATTTACACTCCATTACCACCGCATCCTCGCGCCCGATACCCGTCGGATAATAATTGCGCCGCACAGCCAACTCGCTGAATCCCGCATTGCGATACAAAGCCAGCGCCGCCAGATTGGAAGAACGCACCTCCAGAATGACGCGCTGCATATTCAAACCTCGCGCAACTTGCAACATCTCATTCAGCAGCGCAGTAGCTCGCCCTTGGCGTTGATACTCGGCAGCGATGCTGATGTTAAGCAAGTGCATCTCATCCACTACTGACATGAATACGATATAACCCACCATCTGATCCTGCTCTTCGTCCACCCGGCATGAATATTTGCTATTAAGCGCATCCATAAAATTGCCGCGTGTCCACGGGTAGTAATGGATGCGCTGCTCGATGGCCAGCACCCGCTCTAAATCGGCCAGCACCATGTCGCGCATCATTGCCGCTCAGCAGTTTTTAGCGCCACCTTGTCGCGCAGATAAAGCGGCGTAGCCAATGCCGCATCTACGCCACGCCCTGCGGCAAATTGAGGCGCGGCAAGCTGGGCAATCGCGCTGGCCTGGGGTACGGCTTGAGCATCGCTACCTATTAATTGCCCAGCATAGCGCTCACCCAATGCTGCGCCATGCACCGCAAAACCGCTGCCCACACCAAACCAGTTCGCGCCTTGAACGGGCGATGCCTGTTGCGGCGAACACAAACTCGGTTCACATACCGTAATCCATTCCCCCGCTCGCTTTTCATAAGCAGCATGATAAATTTCACTCATGCGCGCATCCAATGCGGCGATCACTTGCTCCTGGCCGCTGGCGTGTGCTAATGCTTGCAGGGTACACACGCCCACCACTGGCAAATTTGCGCCTAACGCCAATCCTTGCGCCACGCCGCAGGCAATGCGTACCCCGGTGAATGAACCCGGCCCTGTGCCGAAGGCAATGCCATCCAGTTGCGCCAGCTTAATCCCTGCTGCACGCAACACTTCATCCAGCATGGCGATCAGCAATTCGGAATGTTTTTGCCCAGCCAAGACACTGCGGCTGGAGATGTTGCCATCTTGCCACAAGGCGACCGAGCAATATTCGGTGGAGGTTTCTAGCGCCAGTAAACGCATCACAGCAACAACGCCGCCGCCTGTGCCGCGATGCCCTCGCCACGCCCGGTGTAGCCCAGCTTTTCAGTAGTGGTCGCTTTCACGTTGACGGCGTTTGTCGCAACGTGCAAATCGGCCGCAATGTTCTTGACCATTTCTTCTATGTGCGGTGCCATTTTGGGTGCTTGCGCGATGATCGTGGCATCTACGTTGGCTATACTAAAACCGGCATCGGCCACCATGCGCGCCACCTCGCGCAACAAAATTCGGCTGTCTATATTTTTATATTTAGCATCGCTGTCGGCAAAGTGCCGCCCAATGTCGCCCAGCGCCGCCGCACCCAACAGCGCATCGCAAATCGCATGCAGCAGCACGTCGGCATCAGAATGACCCAGCAAACCCTTCTCAAAAGGAATCACCACCCCGCCGATAACCAGCTTGCGCCCTACGACCAGTTGGTGAACATCGAAACCCTGTCCGATACGCATTATATTTTTCCTTGCATCAACAGCAATTCTGCCAGCTTGATGTCTTCTGGATAAGTTACTTTAAAATTAGTTGAGTCACTTGCCACCAATTTCGGACGCAGCCCTAACGCCTCTACCGCAGAGGCATCATCCGTTACATTCGGCGTAGCGCGCAGTGCTTGCAGCAACAACCCGGTGCGAAACATCTGCGGCGTCTGCGCCTGCCACAAGCCATCGCGACTTTCCGTGCCCACAATACGTTGTCCAGCATCTGCGCGCTTTAGGGTATCCGCCACGGGCACTGCCAGCAGGCCGCCCACTTCGTCATTGCGTAACTCGGCAATCAATCGCACTAGTTGTAATTGGCTTAAGCAAGGTCGTGCAGCATCATGCACTAGCACCCAATCATCCGGCTCCAACTCTGCCGCCATCAATCCATTCATCACACTTTCTGCGCGTGTCGCACCACCACAAAACAAGGGTTGCAATTTATCGCCAAAATGCGACCAATCATACCGATGCCAGTGTGTATCGCCCGGCTCGAGCACCACAAATACCGTATTAATATTAGTGTTAGCGCACAAAATTGCCAGCGCGTGAAATATCATCGGCTGACCGGCCAATGGCAGATATTGCTTGGGTAAATCCCCGCCCATGCGAACACCGAAGCCTGCGGCAGGGACAAGTGCGAATAGTTTAAACATGACAATAGAACTCATAGGATACAATAAGCGCAACGCATTAGGTCAGTGCGATTCGCGCCCTGCACAAGGAGATTGCCCTCACCCGGATTGCCGCAGGTAAGCTCGGGCACATCCTTGAGTAAATGAAAAGACACTTGCTGGTGATGATTCACCTCGGCCTCTTTTTTAATCCAATTCAGCGTTGGCATCGTGTGTTCTAAATTTCCTTGGTCAATGGTTCAGACGTGGGCGAGTTAAACGCGGTTTTTTGCGCCGTAACCCAACAACAGCCAGTGTTGATATGTACTGCCCATCCGCTGATGTTGAAGATTGGGTTTGTTGGGTTACGCGATAAAGCCGCTAACCCAACCTACATGACTACAGGAATTTCCTTCTCAAGATTTTAAGCCTACGAACCGAACAGAATTTAGTGTTTTGTACTGGTATCGTTTTCGTTAAGCATTTCAGTTTGCGCGAAGAGTGAAGCCTGTTTATCTTCCGGCGGTTTGCAAATCACAAGATTGTGCCCCCCCGACATCACCACTTAACCGCAACAACCCAAGAGATTTATATTTTGGCTGGTCTTTCTCATCAAACGTGTGAAACTCATTAGCCCTGTTTAGGATAGCGGTGGCCAAGTGCAAGGCATCAGGCGTGGCTATGGTCTTGCCGTCATATATGTCGGGTTTTGCCAAATAGTAATTTCTCAAGTCTCTGGCTAGTTTTGCCACCCGCATATCAACGCCAACCTTTGCACAGTTTGGGCGTTGCATTACCTCTTCAAGCATCGTTTCTACACCGACTGGTAATTTCAGCGAGGTGATTTCGGTATAAGTGATTACCGAAGTCATGATTGAAATTTGCCGCTTTTTAACGCGTTCCAAGCAATCGTGAATGCCCTCCATCTCGCCGGGCTTTCGGGTTGTTTCATTCTTGAGCCATGCCAGAAAAATGCATGTATCCCAATAGTAAATAGGATTATTGCCAGCCATTTCGCAGCTCCCTAATTATTTCTTCGGATGGAGTGCCATCTCCTATAGATGGAG
>JANONO010000294.1:0-4783 GCA_031420875.1 Gallionellaceae bacterium
AGCAGCAATGACGCGGGCATGAAACGGGTCGTGCAGATTATCGTCGCCCACCCAGTATTCGAACAAATCTCCTAGGATATACAGTGCTTCTGCCCTTCGACTTTTCTCAGGACAGGCTTGCGGAGTAAGCGTATCAATAAAATGTTGAAACGCCGCCATGCTGTGTGCATGGTCGGCGCTGAGATGCAGATCGGAAATGAACAGGGTGTGCATGGCAGGAATCAGGAATCAGGAACCAGGTTTTTTGTGCGGCTATGCCGCACTGGATTTGTGAAACTGAGGCCGCAGGCTACAACCCACTGATACCTGATTCCCGATACCTGTTTATTTCACCACTTCTGCTTTAATAATCACAACATCTTCCAGTGGCACATCTTGGAAGCCACTTTGGTTGCCGGTCTTGACCTTGCGAATTTTATCTACTACGTCCATTCCTTCTACCACTACACCGAATACGCAATAACCGTAACCTTGCTGATTAGGCGCGGTGTGGTTTAGAAAATCATTGTCCTTCACGTTAATAAAAAATTGAGCCGTGGCGGAATGTGGATCACCGGTGCGCGCCATCGAGATCGTATAGTTGTCGTTTTTTAAGCCGTTGGCAGCCTCATTTTTTATCGCGGCATTCACCGGTTTTTGTTTCATGCCAGATTCAAAACCGCCACCCTGAACCATAAAGTTATCTATCACGCGATGAAAAATAGTGCCGTTGTAAAATCCACTGTTCACATAATCCAGAAAGTTTTGGACTGTGACGGGTGCTTTTTCTGCATCCAGTTTAATCGTGATGTTGCCGTGATTCGTTGTTAACTTGACCATGCTGGTATTTCCTTTTTTGCTATTAAATTGGGCTTCAGAATGATGAGTAGCGCAGCCAAACAGGCTGCCCAGCATCAGGATAAAAAATATTTTTTGGTACTTCATGCTTATGCTGCTCCTTCATAAATGATTTGCCAACGGTGATCGCGCTTTATCCAGTATTGGCGTTTTTTCATGCGATTGGAAAGATTGTTGCTGGTATAACCTTGCTCAAAATTGACCACAACCATGTCGGGTTGGCTGGGATAGGCAAACGCGCTGAGCTTGGACAGGTTTATTTTGATCCATTCCTTGCCTGCGTTTACCCGCTTTTTTTGCTGTGCCCATGCGGAAAAATTCGCGCCATTGCTGGCAAAGTCGCTGGCATAGTGCTTAAGGTAGGCATCGGTATTGATACTTTCCCAGTCCGCACGCCAATTTTCTATAGCCTGCAATAACGAGAGGCGTTCCGCCTGGTCTTGCTCATCGCGCCAACTCATCTGATTAGTAATGATAACCGGAGTAATGCCAATTTGTAACACCTTGCCGATTTTTTCCAGATCCTCGTTGGACAGCACCACACAACCATTGCTGGAGCGCGGCGGGCGGCTGTAAGTGTCGGCAGGTGTGCCGTGCAGCCAGATGCCGTGCCCATTGCGCCTTTGTTTTTTATCCCACTCATTAGGGTAGTTTATCGGGTAAGCGCCACTGCCATAAAAATCGGTCAGCTTGCTTTTAGGCAGGCTAGAGCTAATGAAATAAACGCCTAGCGGCGTTTTCTGGTCGCCCTCCGCAATTTTTGCCGCGCCCTCTTTGCCGATGCTGATATAAAAATCTGCCACATAGCGCGCTTCACCATTGACGTTTTCATACAAATACAGCGTTGATTTGCTGGTATCAATCACCACGGCATGACGTTGCTCGGCATCGAGATGCCACAGATAGGCTGGTGTCAGAGTCGGCGGCTGTTGCTGAAAGCGCTTCAACCTAGCGCGTGCCTCATCGCGCAAATCCTCCATCTGCGCTCTGCTGGCGCCCGGCATATTGCCAAAATCGCTAAGTGGCTTGGCATGCGCCAATAACAAATCCCCTCTGACTAGTTGCGCCAACTTGAAATTAGGATTGATCTTGAGCAGAGTATCAACCTCATTCAGCGCCACATCCAGCTTGTTGTTATTGATGGACAGCAGACTTTTCACCAGCAATGCTTCCATGTCGTGCGATTGCTGTGCAGAGCCGGATTCCCCAGCCTGCACCGTACGATGTGACAATGCTGCCCATGTCAAAACAACCAGTATCAAAATCACCGGTATCAAAGCAAATTTCCGCAGGGGAATGAGGGCAAACCGACGTGTACACATACTCGCAAATTACTTTCCGGAACGCTCTTCCTGAATCAGCCATTCACCCTCAACATAAACCAATAACAAGGTTTTTTTGGAGTTGGCTTTCAAATGGCTGGAGCGGTAAGACTGACGAAAAGTCGCGGTAGCATGAGTGTCATCCGTGAAACTCACTTTGGCATTGTTGACGCCAACTTGGATAAACTTGGGTTTACTCAGCCGCTCGGCGCGCGCGACACTCCACTGGTCGCGACTCTCGCCATCCGGCGTCTTGAAATCCTTGGCATAGAATGCGAAGTACTGGGTTGCGTTTTTGGATGACCAAGCAGCGGCCCAATTATTCAGCATTTTCAAAACTCCCTTGCTGGGATTTTCCGATGTCTTTCCCACAATGGCAGGGGCAACCGCTTTGGAAGTAAGCAATGTTGCCGTTGGAGCTGCGGGCGAGGATTTGTTAATGCTGGCAGTGGCCGCAATGACTTTGGGAGGCGCAATTTCAGATGAAATGACCGCTTGATCGCTCTTGCTCTTGCCGTTGAACAAATCCTTAATCATGGCCAGCTTGGTCTGCGTACCCGCATTGCTACTATCCAGTTGCAGTGCGCGATCATAGGCCTGACTCGCCATTTTGGCGTAGATGTCGCCCAGATTTTCTTGCGCGGTGGCATAGCTGGGATTGGTACGAATCGCCATTTCCAGCGCGTTTTTCGCCTTGTCATACTGACCCTGACCAGCATATAACACAGCAAGATTATTATGCGGCTCCGGCAACTCAGGGTAATCATGGGTCAATGCAGCAAACACCGTAATAGCGTCACTGGTTTTTCCCTGTTCCGTGAGAATTAGCCCTTTGAGGAAGCGCGCCTGAGCATCTTTGGGCGAACTGGCCAAGTAGATATTGACCCGCTCCATTGCTTCAGCATACTGGCCCTGCTTGAATAATTTGCTGGCATCCTGCATCTCGTCCGCACTCACGCTTACGCTAAAGCACAACAATAGAGCCGCACACCATACACGCAGACTAAAATGATTAAGATCGTTCATCAATGGGGGAGTATGTGGAATTGGCAAAATTTGGTTACCCTGTTTGCAAGCTGCCCGAATTCTATCAAATATGAGCAGCCATTTCTTGGTTTATCTGGTAGGTTTATCTGGTAGGTTTATCTGGCAGATTCATTGTAACGCCCGCATCCACCTGTTTGGGGGCGTAGATTTTCAGGTAAAATCGCGGCCTATAAATTTTCTCCAAAAAACCGTAGCTAATGAGCAGCGACACACAAACTTCCGCCCCCCATTTCATCCGCAACATCATAGAGACCGATCTGGCGAGTGGCAAGCATGGCCGCATTATCACCCGCTTTCCACCTGAGCCGAACGGCTATTTGCATGTCGGCCATGCCAAATCTATCTGCTTGAATTTCGGCTTGGCGCTGGATTTTAAAGGCACATGCAATCTGCGCTTTGATGATACCAATCCAGAAAAAGAGAGCGAGGAATACGCGCGCTCCATACAGGAAGATGTGCAATGGCTGGGCTTTCAGTGGCACGGCGAGGTACGCTGGGCTTCGGATTATTTTGAGCAGCTGTATCAGTTCGCGGTGGAGTTGATACAAAATGGCTTGGCCTATGTGGATGATCTGAGTGCGGAGGAGATGCGCGAGCATCGCGGCACACTGACAAAAGCAGGCAAAAACAGCCCGTATCGCGCGCGCTCGGCGGCAGAAAATCTTGATCTTTTTGCACGTATGCGCGCCGGCGAATTTGCAGATGGAAGCCGCGTGTTGCGCGCCAAAATAGATATGGCTTCCGGCAATATCAATTTACGTGACCCAGCCATTTACCGCATCCGCCGCGCACATCATATCCGCACCGGCGACAAATGGTGTATCTATCCGATGTACGACTACACCCATTGCATTTCCGATGCGCTGGAAGGCATCACCCATTCCTTGTGTACGCTGGAGTTTGAAGACCATCGCCCGTTGTACGATTGGGTGCTGGATAACATCACCATCGCCTGCCACCCACAACAAATCGAATTCTCGCGCCTGGAATTACGCTACACCCTCACCAGCAAACGCAAGCTGCTACAACTGGTGAATGAAAATAAAGTGTCTGGTTGGAATGATCCGCGTATGCCCACCATACAAGGTATGCGGCGTCGCGGTTACACGGCGCAAGGCATACGTGAATTCGCGCGCCGGATTGGCATTTCCAAGAGCGAGAATGTGATTGATATGGCGGTACTGGAAGCCTGCGTGCGCGAAGACATGGAAGCCAGTGCGCCGCGCGTGATGGCGGTGATAAAACCGCTAAAAGTGGTGGTGACTAATTTTGTAGCCGGGCAGACCGAATCGCGCGCGGCGGGATTTCATCCGCAGCATCCAGAATTCGGCGATCGTGTCGTACCGTTCGCGCGCGAAATCTGGATCGAGGCGGATGATTTTTCTGAACAACCGCCTGACGGCTGGCAGCGTCTGACCGTGGGCGGCGAAGTGCGCTTGCGCTACAGCTATGTCATGCGCTGTGATGAGGTAATAAAAGATAGCGCAGGAAATATCACCGAATTGCGTTGCTCGAAAGACCCGGAAACACTGGGCAAAAATCCGGTCGGGCGCAAGGTTAAGGGCGTGATTCACTGG
>JANONO010000295.1:0-2839 GCA_031420875.1 Gallionellaceae bacterium
CTGCGATGCCGCATATGGGTGATATGTAAGGAGTAATTTTTTGTGCGCAACACAGTATCGCGACGGAGTTTGGATTTTTAGAGATGCCCTATATTCTTAGAGATGTCCATAATCTACCGTTAATGGAGCATGATCGCTAAATCGTTGTTCTTTATAGATGCTTGCCACTTTTGCAGCGTGAGCAATCCCGGCCGTGGCAACATGATAGTCAATCCGCCAACCTACATCTTTTGCCCAAGCCTGACCGCGGTTGGACCACCAAGTGTAGGCTTCCAGTTCAGGATAGAGGCTGCGAAATACATCCACGAACCCAACCCCACTAAATAATTCGGTCAGCCATGCGCGTTCTTGTGGTAAAAAGCCGGAATTTTTTTTATTCCCGCGCCAATTTTTCAAATCTTTCTCGGTATGCGCTATATTCCAATCGCCGCATAGCAACACCTCACGACCACTTGCCTGCAGCGCACGCAGATGGGGCATGAAAGCAGCCATGAATTTAAATTTCACTGCTTGGCGCTCTTCACCGCTGGAGCCAGAAGGCAGGTATAAAGAAACAACACTGAACTTGTCAAATTGCGCCTCGATATAACGCCCCTCGCAGTCTAATTCGGCGATGCCCAAACCCTCTATTATTTTTTGCGGCTTTTGCTTGCTGTAAATACCCACGCCGCTATAGCCTTTTTTCTCGGCATAGTGAAAATAGCCGTGGTAACCGGGTGGCGCAAGCATGTCGGGTGTCATGTCAGCGGCTTGTGCCTTAAGTTCCTGCATACAAACAATGTCGGCATCTTGCATCGCAAGCCAAGGCAACAATCCTTTGCTAAATGCCGAGCGTATGCCGTTAAGATTAAGGGAGATGACGCGCACAAATGTTCTTCAAGTAGATTAAGCTGCCATTATAATAGCGCTTTGCAATGCCACGCGTCTTCGATTGAAATAATGAGCGCTGTGGTAAAAAGCCATTCAGGAGTGTTATGTCGCCATTTCGCCAGGATTTTATACGCTACGCCATTGAGCAAGAAGTATTGTGCTTCGGCGAATTCAAGACTAAGGCCGGTCGCATGTCCCCTTATTTTTTCAATGCCGGACTTTTTAATAACGGCGAATCGCTGAAACAACTGACACAGTTTTATGCCAAGGCCATTCTGGCTTCCAACATTTCATTCGACATGTTATTTGGCCCCGCCTACAAAGGCATACCACTGGCCGCTGGGACGTCCATCGCCTTAGCGGAGCAAGGCCACAATCTGCCATATAGCTTTAACCGCAAAGAGGCCAAAGATCATGGCGAGGGTGGCAGCATTGTCGGCGCTCGCCTAGAAGGGCGTGTGCTGATTATTGACGATGTCATTTCCGCGGGTACCTCCGTACGAGAATCCATAGAGCTGATCCATGCTGCCGGTGCGACGCCTTGCGGTGTAGTCATTGCGCTGGATCGCATGGAGCGAGGACAAAGTGAACTGTCTGCCACGCAAGAAGTGCAGCATCACTACGGCATCCCGGTGGTCGCCATCGCGACGCTGGATGACCTGTTAGCTTATTTGCAGGATGATGCCGTGATGGTGCAGAATCTACATGCCGTGCAATCTTACCGTGATCGTTATGGGGTGAAAAATGACTAAAGCAAGAATTTTTGGTGCAGGCTTGGCGTTGTTCGCCTTCCTCATCGCAACCGCAGAAGCGAAACTATACAAATGGGTGGACGATCAAGGCGTGACCCATTACGGAGAAACCATACCGCCCGAATACGCTGACAAAAGCAATGTTCAGTTTAGCGATGAGGGGCGCGTCATCAAAAAAAATGAGAGGCCCAGCCCTGCGGAACAACGCGCCAAAAGTGAAGCCGAGGCTAAAAATCTGGCTGAGGATAAAGCTGTCATCGAACGACGGCGCAAAGATAATATGCTGTTGAACACTTTCAGCAATGAAAATGAAATTGACTTGGCGCGTGATCGCAACTTGCAACAAGTTGACGCGGTCATCAAAAGCATCCAGGCGCTACAAAAATCGGCTCAACAAAATCTTGCAAATTTTCTGCAAGAAGCTGCGAATAGAACCGCAGCAGGCAAGAAAATTCCTGACTCCTTGCAGGCCGACATTAGTGAGACCGAAATTCAAACGGCAAAGCTGCAGCAGGATTTAACCAAGGCGCAAGAAAAATCAGCCGCTGTTAGAGCCAACTATGAGGCCGATAAATTACGCTACCGCGAACTGACTGGCAGTAGCTCAAAAAAATAAGCGCACTCAAATTTTAGAGAGTGCGCCTATCGGCTGAGCAGCTTGCTAAGTAAACGTTCGCGGTATCACAGCCCCTTGTGGTAACTCACTACCCGTTCAACCTCATTCTTCGAGCCCAGGATAACAGGCACGCGCTGATGCAAACCCGTAGGCTTAAGCTCCATGATGCGCTCACGTCCGGTGGAGCACACGCCACCCGCTTGCTCTACGATGAATGACATTGGATTGGATTCATACAGCAAACGCAGCTTGCCCGCCTTGCCCACTTCCTTGAAGTCAAATGGATACATGAAAATACCGCCGCGTATCAGGATGCGATGCACTTCCGCCACCATCGAAGCGACCCAGCGCATATTGAAGTTCTTTTCACGCCCACCTGGTGTCTTGCCCTTCATGCATTCGTCCACATAGCGCTGCACGGGTGCTTCCCAGTGGCGCTGATTAGACATATTGATGGCAAATTCCTGAGTGTCAACCGGAATGGTCATGGCCGGATGGGTCAGCATGAATTCACCGATATCATTGTCCAGAGTAAATCCGTTCACTCCATTACCTGTGGTAATGACGAGCATGGTCGAAGGGCCATACAGCGCATATCCGG
>JANONO010000296.1:0-1926 GCA_031420875.1 Gallionellaceae bacterium
AAAGATTGAACCCGGAGAAAGATGAACATGAGCGACTGCATCTTCTGTAAAATAATACGCGGCGAGCTTCCCAGCAAAAAAGTGTATGAGGATGACGATGCCTATGCATTTCACGATATACAGCCGGCTGCTCCCGTACACCTGCTGCTGATTCCCAAGTTGCATATTGATTCGCTGGCCGTGGCCGATGAGCGTCATAGTGCATTGCTGGGCAAGCTGCTGTTATTGGCTCCCAAACTGGCGAAGCAGCACGGACTGGACTCGGGTTTTAAGACCACCATCCATACCGGACGGGATGGCGGGCAAGTGGTGTTTCATTTACACCTGCACATCATGGGTGGCGGCAAAATACCCGCCCTGTAGAGAAATTGAGTAATTATTAATTAAGGAGAAACAAAATGGGTTCATTTAGCATTTGGCACTGGTTGATTGTATTGATAGTGGTGGTGCTGATATTCGGCACCAAAAAACTGGGCAATATCGGCAAAGACGTAGGCAGTGCAGTCAAGGGCTTTAAAGACGGGATGAAGCCCGACGAAGAGAAGTCCAAGCAGGTTGCGGACGATGGCAAGACCATTGAAGGCGAAGTAAAAGAAAAGTCTCACACCAAAACTTAAAGTTTTCCGGCCTTTATGTTAGGAATCGAATTCCCGGAGTTAGTCATCATTGCCGTGGTTGCACTCATTGTTATCGGCCCTGAGCATCTGCCCAAGGTCGCACGAACAATTGGCCACCTGTGGGGTCGTGCCCAGCGTTATATCAACGGCGTCAAGTCGGATATGTCGCGCGATATGGCACTGGAGGAGTTGCGTGAATTGCAGAAAAAGACGCAACAGGAAGTCGGCAATTTCGAGCAATCTATCCATCAGGCCACGCAGGATTTTGACAAACAGGTGCGCGATGTTGAATCTGAGGTTGTTGCGTCCAAGTATGATTTGGGAAAGCCAGTAACCGAGAGCGAAATTTCCGCAAAAGTTTTGCCCAACGGCAAGTTGTTAAAGAGCGAGATGCCCAATAGCAGCATTCCCAGGCATCAAATAATTGAAGAGCATCACGCTGTGTTGCCAGCTTCGGCTGAACAGAACAAAACACCCAATACCTGATGATTAGCCAGAATATTATTGCCCACCTGATAGAGTTGCGAAAACGACTGTTGTATTCTGTCGTATCGCTATTGCTGGTATTTTTCGTTCTATTTCCATGGGCGGCAGATCTCTATGCATTGCTTGCGCAACCGATGTTGGCGAAGCTTCCCCAGGGCGGGCAAATGATTGCAACCGACGTTACCACGCCGTTCTTCGTGCCCGTCAAGGTGGCCTTGATGACCGCCTTCCTGATCACCCTGCCATACATTCTTTACCAGGTATGGAGTTTTATTGCGCCAGGTTTGTATGCGCATGAAAAACGCTGGGTAATTCCACTGGTGGTAGCCAGTTTGCTGCTGTTTTTAAGCGGCATGGCGTTCGCCTACTTTGCAGTGTTTCCCATGGTGTTCGGTTTTATCACCGCCTCTGCTCCGGTAGGGGTCGCAGTGATGACCGACATCGACAAGTATCTGAGCTTTGTGATATCCATGTTTCTTGCATTTGGTGTGACCTTTCAGGTGCCTGTTGCCGTGGTGGCGATGGTTAAAATGGGTTTCGTATCTGTCGCCAAACTCAGGGAGATTCGCCGTTACGTGATTGTTGGCGCGTTCGTCGCCGGTGCCATCCTGACCCCGCCGGATATCATTTCGCAGTTTATGCTCGCGATCCCGCTATGGATGTTGTACGAGGCGGGTATATGGGTGGCAGTCTGGACGACAAAGAAACCGAAGGAAAGCGAAACGGCAGTGGAAAAAATCTGAACAAATTTCCAGTTGAACTGCATGGTTATTAAATAAAAAAATGGCCTTAACGCTGAGTTTCATGTGAGCGTCAAGGCCAT
>JANONO010000297.1:0-18956 GCA_031420875.1 Gallionellaceae bacterium
AAAACGTGCCCACGCTACATTTATTGATTTTAAACATAATTATCTGGAGAACAAATTTACCCTGAGCAGTAACATAAGGCATCTCTAAAAATCCAATTTTCACTGCCATACTGCGTTACTCACAAAATTACACCTTACATATTTAGATATATGCTGCGGCGCAATTTTTTGCTCGCGTCTTGTCTGACTTAGAAACCTGAATTTTTAGAGATGCCTTATTTTTTGGACCGCATGAACGGTGGATGCGCGAATGGAGTTTATGGATAGCATTGAATTTTGGAATTCAGTTTACGCCAGCGGAGAAGTCCAAATTCCCTCCGATGACGCGCCGGTATTGAACGCAGCTCTACAGCATTTTGGCGATGTACGGGGGAAGCGGTTGCTTGACATAGGATGTGGTCGTGGTGAAATCTCCGTTTTTTTCGCCAGCAAGGGTGCCCATGTGGTCAGCGTTGACACCAGCCCCACAGCCATCGCAAATCTAAAAAATTTTTGCAGTCGGCATCAGATACCAAATATCACACCGGTGCAATTGTCAGCAATGGAAATTGAGTCTGCTGGTTCTTTTGATTTTGTCATGGGTTCCATGATCCTGCACCACATTGAGCCTTTCGCCGTGTTTGCTGAAGTCATGCGCAGATCTCTAGTCAGCGGTGGTAAAGCATTTTTCTACGAAAACAACGCTTATAGCGATCTGTTGATCTGGTTCCGCAAGCATGTGGTCGGCAAGTTGTGGGTGCCTAAAACCAGCGATAATGAAGAGTTTCCACTCACCCCTGCAGAAATCACTATTTTGAGAAAACACTTTGGCGTACAAGTGGAGTATCCAGAGTTACTGTTTTTCCGATTGATTTCCATGTGCTTGTTGCGCGGTATTTTTCCTGAACCATTCCGTCGTATGGACGAATTTTTCTATCAATTCGAAAGTATGCGAAAGTATAGCTACCGCCAGTACGTTATTCTGACTCAGAGTAAATGAATGAGCTCCCGCAGAGCACGTAAGTAAGAAACTACTCAATGGATTCACCAGGACTAGCGGTGTCCCAGAGACAATGCCCTCACACAGTCCAGATTTATGGCTGCAATCTTACCTGCTCTCACATTCATCAATTGAAGGCTGGACAAAATATTGGGCTTCTAGGTATGCCTGGGAAATTTAACTTAACAGAAATTCTGCATAAAAGCTCTGGAGGGGTGTCGTGGAAAACTCAAAAATTCTAGGGAGTATCTGGGTTGCTGTAACCTTCAGTTTGTTGTTGGTAGGTTGTTCTAGCACACACACCCCCGCAGCGGCCACGGTGACGCAAGCGCCACAAATGAACTATCTGATTGGCCCGAGTGATAACCTGAATATCGTAGTGTGGCTCAACCCGGATCTGTCGGTTGTCTTGCCGGTACGCCCGGACGGCAAGATTTCGACCCCCTTAGTCGAAGATATGGTAGCGGCGAATAAGACCCCGACCCAACTCGCTCGCGATATTGAAGCGGTGCTGTCCAATTACATTCAAGATCCGGCGGTGACGGTGATGGTAACTGGCTTCGGCGGCCCATTCAGTCAGCAAGTACGGGTAATCGGGCAGGCAACCAAGCTACAAGCCCTACAACACCACGAGAAGATGACGCTCATGGATGTGATGATCGCGGTCGGTGGGATTACCGATTTTGCGGCAGGTAACAAGGCCAGCATTGTGCGTGTTGTGGATGGTAAGCAGCAGCAAATCAGAGTGCGTCTCGATGACTTGATTCGCGATGGTGACATTTCTGCAAACGTGGCAGTTTTACCAGGAGATGTCTTGATCATTCCAGAAAGTTTTTTTTAATTGCCCCTTATATTAAGGTTAAAGCGACGAAGAACTGGAAATGATTTACCTTATAGAGGTAAACCAAGTTTCGCGGCGAATGGAACTACACAATTACCACAAACTGTTCATGTTAATTATGGGCAGCTCCTAAGCAAGTTTAGCCCTTGATGGATACGTTGGCGCACCGACACAAACAAATGCTCAACACTTGGGGGGTCACACTAAAACTGATCGGTGCAATGGTAGCGCTAATGCTAGCCGGGTCCACTTTTGCCAGTAGTTGGCAATTTACTGCGGGTGTAAACGCGGGTGAAACCTATAGTAATAACGTTGCGTTAGCGTCCCGTGAGGGGGCCAAGGGCGATTGGATTACCGAAATCACGCCTATTTTTACTGTCGTAAAAACCAGCGGACGCCTCAAGATGAACGCGCACTATTCGATGCAAAAATTGTTTTATGACAATGATCGCTATCTCGACAAAACTTATCATAAGCTCGATGCGATTGGCAATGCCGAGCTGTATGAAAAAGAAATTTTTCTCGATGCCAGCGCATCGACTCGACAGGTGCCCACCACGCCTTTTAACCCAACCGGTGCAGATAACAAGAATGCCACCGGCAATATATCCAATGTGCGCACGTTGACGATTTCGCCCTATTGGGTACATCACTTCGGTTCCGTCGCTGTGATGAATTCGCGATTCGGCTTATCCGAAGTTGATTATAACAATGCATTCGTTTCCAACAGCATCAATACCGCCTCCAGCTTGGCGCTATCCAGCGGTACCGCATTTCGCCTGACGCCCTGGTCAATTAACTATTCCAACCAGAAAGTGAATTACACCAATCGATCCAATGTGGAATTCACCACCGCTTCCGCTAGCTTGGGGTATCTCGTCACGCCCAGGATTAAGTTGGCTGGGGTGACAGGGTACGAGCGCAACCAATATCTGCATACTGGATCTGCCCCTGAAGGTGGCTTTTGGGAAGGGAATATGTCATGGGCTGTCTCGCCACGCACCAAATTCGAAGTAGGCCTGAGCGGGCACTACTATGGCAGGACGAAATTTCTATTGTTCACCACGCATGGCGGGCACTTGGAATGGAAAGCGGAATACAATGAATCAGTAATGACTTCCAATAGCCAAGGCATCTATCCCACTTACCTCGTTGCTTCGGGGGGCAAGCCTATCTGGATTTTTGCAGATACTGCCCAGATACAAACGGACAGTGTGTTTTTGAACAAGCGGTTTCAGACAGAATTGGCTTGGAAGCGCGGCCGCAACGCAATCACCGCAAACGTTTACCATTCGTCGCAAGTGGCGCAAGAAGTGGGGCAATTGAGCTACCTATATCAAAATGGTGCGCTTCAAGGTGCCAATAGCGTCAAGAAAAGAGGTGTTTCTGCCGCTTGGCATTACCAACTGACGCTACTCGTGAGCGCGAATTTGTCCGTCAATCTGTTGCGTAGCAGTTATCCAGGACTAGCGCGGGAGGATAAGGATACAAACGTGCAGCTTAGCATCAACCGCAAATTGTCATCGCGCATGAACGGCAGCATAAACGCACGCCGCCAAGCCAGGAACAGCAACCAAAACGAAGTGGATTACACCGAAAATGCGCTTTCCACTATGGTTGTTTACACTTTCTAAATTTAGCGTCTTAAACAATACCGCATAATCTACATATACCGAGTTTTATTTTCACCCGTGATCGAAGCATGTTTCAACCGCTAAGGGCAATACACCCAGCGCTGCGACATAACGATGGTGTGCGTCGCCAGCCGCCGTGTCAATTTCAAAACCCGCTCGTTGGGCACCAGTTATGGACTGTATGGCGGCAAGTGTTATGCGTGAACGCTCGCTATCGGGCGAAATCGGTTAATGTGTTATTTTGACTTACGAGTAAGCGCACGGATTGATGCCCCCACATAGCGAATTGGATTAATTTCACCAGCCATCGCGCTGGCAGCGGCGACGGCTGTTGAGGCGGTAATCATTGCAGCTAGCGACAAAGTTTTCCACGCAACGTCAGTGGTGCCAACGAAGTTGGTTTTGTACGCCACCAGTGCCAAGCCGACGCACAAGGATACCAGCACGGGTCTGAGCAAGGTTTTGAGCAATGACGGATAATCGATTGGACTGCCGTGCAATGCGTAGGCTAAAATAGGCAACAAAACGAGCCAATACGATACGGTAATCGAAGCAGCAACACCTATCGCACCCCACGGCAAGCTAATTAACATTGCGGATACAAACGAAATCGTGACGAATGCGCTGATGCGCAGCATCTGGTGGCTTCTGCCGAGGGCGATATTGACCCACTTGTGTGATTCGCCGACTGGCAGGGCGAAAGAGACAATACTCAAAATGCGGAAAATCGGCGTTGCGGCCTGCCATTTGCTTCCAAGTACCAGTGCGATGATTTCCTCGCTCATTACAACAAGAAACATACTGACCGGCATCGAAAAATGCGTGACAAGCGACAAAGCTTTTAAATAATATGCGCGAAACCGCTGTGGATCGTCGCGTAACCGGCTGAGTGTGGGGACGGCAAGCAAATTTGCCGAAGTCACGAGCTGGTAGAGCGGCAAGAAGACCAGGTTAAAGGCACGAGTGTAAAAGCCGAGCTCCACAGCACCCCAATTGTGACCTACCAGTATATTACCGAGATATATCGGTATTGCGGCCAAGATATTCGCGGCTTGAATATGCAGGCCAAATCGTAGCATCGGGCCGGTTGAGCCAAAATCGGCTGGTCGACTTGGCCGCCATGGATGAGCCAACCAAAGCGCAATGGTGGAAACGGTTTCGCCAGCGAGTGTACCGGCCACTAGCGACCAGTAACCGAAACCGAGCAGCGCAAAAGCAATCGAAACGCTGACCGATGTGCCGATGAATAGCACTTCGACGGCGAGCACCACTTTGAAGCGCATTTCCCGACGCAATAATGCGTTGTGCTGAAACGATAGGCCAGCAATCGCGAATGCGGGTGCAAGTGCGGCAGTAACGGGCAGTAAACGCGGATCGTTATAAAACCAGGCCAAGACCGGTGCAAGGGCCAAGGTTAATGCGGCCAAACCCAATCCCGTTGCGGCGTTGACCATCCACAAAGCGGTAAGCTGGGCATCCTCGAGTTTAGGCTCCTTCACGATGGCCTCGATCAAGCCCAGCGAGCGGAAGATTTCAAGAAATCCGGTGACCGCGACCGCCATGGCGAATAGCCCGTAATCTTCGGGGGCGAGCAAACGCGCAAGCACCACTATTGACACTGCGTTGAGCGCTAATTTTGCGCCTTGGGCAATGACCGTTGCAGTGACGCCGCGCATGGCGCGGTGCCATAAATCGTCTTTAGACTGTGGCTTTGAGGAGGGTAAGTTGTTCATAAATTCGTCCAGCGAGTATAGCACCGCCCACTTTGCTTGGCGGCCCAGAACTGATCGATGAAGCTGGTTATATTAGGCCGTCAAGCGTATGTGGATTATTTTCGCTTGCCGATGATCGAGGCTGCGGAGCAGCACGGTACCGCAGTGCTTTATGTCGCACTACTGCCGCAAAGCAATGAAATTCAGCTGGTGCAGGCTGGCGAGCTTATCGCAACGTACAGCTACCGTGGGTCACTGACGCCCGTAATCAAGCAAATTGCGGCGTTTGCCGGGAAAGACGTACTCGTATTACTCCATTCCTCAGCTTACGCCAACGCCGCTAAAGTATTGCAGCTTAAATTATGGTTCCGCAAGGCAAGCTTCGTGTTCGACGTATTTGACGATTACTTCTATGATGCCGGGGGGCTTAAACTCGCTGTATTCAAAGCGCTCGACGGCATCTATAAACAGATCAGCCACGCGACGCTGGTCTTATCAAAAGATTTAGCGGCGCGTTATCCTGGCGCTTTCCATCTAGACAATGCATCGAATTTATCTCCTCCAGCTTTGCACGGCACCAGCATGCCCTACCGCGTTGCCATTATTGCTTCTTTCGACCGGCGCCTGGATACACAATGGCTGGAAACGCTCGCAACGCTGATGCCCGAGATTCAATTCGATCTTCACGGCTGGGTACATGATGAAGATACAGCCATGGCACGCGAGCTTGACCGCTTGGTCGGCGCTAGTCCCAACCTGTCTTATATTGGGCGCTACCAGAATTCAGAGCTGGCGCACATCCTGGCGGGCTATCATATCGGTATCATCCCCTACCACGCGCAGCACCCGCTAACTCGCTACATCAATCCGGACAAAATTTATCACTATTTATGCGCAGGAATGGAAGTCATATCCACGCCGATTCCCCAGGCGCTCAAGATGCAAGAATATGTCCACGTCTGTGGAGAGCCAACAGATGCGGCACAGTCGATACGGCTCGTACTGGCAGAAAAAATCCAAAAAAATCCGGGTGATCTCCATACACGCTTCAATTGGACCATGCGATGGCATGAACTGCACCAGTTTCTCAAAACACTGCTGTAATGAAACCATGAGTTTCATACGACTTTCTACTGCTGATAAAACTGTTTTGCAAAAAACAGCAGAGGTCACGAAGCCAATGCGTCTCGGCTTTAAAGAAGAGTTAAGATTACCAAAGTAAACCCTGGAGAATCGAATGATTAGTATTGACCGGATTGACCAACTTGAGAAATTAGAACGGTTAGAAAAGGAATGGAATTTTTTATTAGAACAGTGCCCAGAGAGAGAGTCTTTCCAAACCCATGAATGGGTTACAACTTGGTGGAAATATTTCGGTAAGGGTAATGATTTATGGATACTTTTGCTAAAAGAGGATAACCAGCTACTTGGAATTGCCCCCCTTATGAGGGTATCTAAAAGATACAATGGTATCTCTGTACGTCAGCTCCAGTTTCCCAATAATGGATGCTCACTACGCTCTAACTTTATTGCCCCAGGTCGTTCTCATGAGATATTTTCTGCCTTCGCCCAATACTTGAAAGGACATTCCAGGGAGTGGGATGTACTGATTTTGGATGGCATATCAGAAAAATCACAACACTATCAACATCTATGTATAGCCCTTGGCGAATCAGGGTTATCACGTACCCGTGATGATATTATTTATGAAGTTTCATACATTCCATGGGAAGGAGATTGGGAAGGTTTTCTTAATACCCGATCAAAAAAATTCCGGAAGAATATCAGGCTTACAATGAACCGGCTGAAGGCCCTCGAAGGTGTGGAGATAGTCAGGATGGCTAATCCCGAGAACATCGAATCCGCCGTTAACGAAGTATTAAAAATTGAACTCCGCAGTTGGAAGATCAGGCATGGTGAAGTGGTTCTCCATCAACCAGGTTATCAGGACTTTTTTGTTGAAATATTAAAACATTATTCTGGTCAAGGTGGAAGTGAGGCCATATTACTGAAATATGGGGATAGAACTATTGGAGGGCTGTTCGGGATTATCTATAAAGGGACATTCTATGGCCTTAAGATGAGTTATGACGAAGAATTTGGCTCCCTTTCCCCTGGCCTGCTATTGTTTAAACACCTTCTGGACGTTGCCTCAGAAAGAAATATCCGCTCTATAGATCTTGGGAAATCCACACCCTTCTTTGCCAAATGGACAGACTCTTCCCGGAGGCACTATAAGATTATTGTCTTTAATGAGCGGATCGGCTCAAGACTTCTCAAGTACGGTCATCAAATACGCTCTTTCCTCTCGAGCCGTTTAAGATCAACCACTGCATCCATTACACTCCACAACCCTCCCTCACCCCCCTTTTAATATAAGGGGGGTGAGGCAATGCTGTTCACTTAGAGGTGCCCTATTGTTTTGCCATGATTGTTTGCACACAGGGTGCGACCAGCTCGGCCACCCGTTGGGCGCCAGTCTCGTTGTAATGCATATCATCAAAAAAGTGGGCATAAGAAGCCGCCACGCCGGGGGCGATATCGCAGCTAGGATGACCAGCTTGCCTGGCAAAATCCAGCATGTGGCGATTATACAGCGCAGCGATGTGGGCCATGGATTCAATATCCAACGTATAACTGGCGTAGGGTGGCGTCATCCAGAAGCTCTCCTGAAAGGCTGGGCTGGCCGCCGGGTGATAGCCGGAAGGCTGCGTCATGAACAGGCAGGGCACCTTATTTTCGTGACAGATTCTGCTGATCTTCCCCAGCGTTTCGGCATAATTCACGGCCACATCGCTTGGTTGATAGCGGTGCTGGATCGCTTTAAAAAGCGATTTGCGTGGGTTGCTGTAGTCGGCCATGGAAAGGATATGCATCGTTTTTTGCTGAGGTCGGTCTTTCATCCACAATGATTTGAGCGGGAAAATGACAAGCTGCTGAACGGCTTTGCCAACCAAGGTGTAACGTAATACGGGTGGCAGATGGTTGCGCCACTCGAAATGGTTCTTGATCTGTTGATTCCAGTCGTTGGCACCCATCAGAAAAATGACCAGGTCAGGCTGGTAAGGCAGGATATCGCGCAGGGTAGCCAGATGGTTGCTGGCGCGCAGGCCAGAGACGCCGGTGTTGATGACCTCAACTGGTTGCCCGGGTTGCTGCAATCGCTGTTGCAAAAGGTAAGGCCAAGTGCTGTGATCGTCCAGCATGATTTCTTCGGTGGTGGAGCCGCCGATGGCAAAAATACGGTATCCCCGTTTGTGCAGATAATCGACGGCGGGCGTGGCGCGAAAGCCGAGTGCGTCAGTACTGATGTATCGAGTGCCAGGAAGGATGCCCGGGATGTCGGTGGCGCTGATCTTGACAGTTAATCGCAGATGGGGCGACAAGCTGACAAAATTGTCGATAAAATAAAACGAGAGCAGAGACTGTACCATCAAAAAAATACCGAGCCATAACGCGTAGGTTCTGGCCAATACACGACGGGTCGCCTGCAAGGCAAGCGGGACGACATACAGAAGCAGTCCCGCCACGCCCCAACTGATCGATTCCCGGTCGTAAGTGAGCAGGCCGTAGACCAGAATCAGCAGTGCCAATGCCCAGCGAAACCAAGGCATGATCAGAACAAGGTATAAATGCATGGCACTACAACCGAGCCTTCAGCAAAAAAAGCGGGTACCCAGCAGTAACATGAGAAAGGCCCAGTGGCACTAACCCGAATTTGTTCCTACTGTGTAAAAGCCATAATTCTTTGAAGAACGACATACCACACCTTTCAAATTGTTATTTCATATCAGTATATTGATTTTTATTTTTTCTCGATCCAGTAGCTCTTGGCATCTGCTTCGAAAGTCAACGCAAAGAATGACTTGACGAATAGCCTTTTCACCATGTTCATCAATAATTCCTAAGAGTAAATTTATGATGCGTTGCCAGGAAATTGTATTTAACCCGTGCATGCAATTGGGGGCTTCCATACGCTCACATCGCTCTAATCAGATCCATAATCCGGGCATTCTGCTGCGGCAAAGCCACCGGCAATAAAAAATATTTGCCGAAGTAATTGACTTGCGGAAGCAATATACCGTTTTCACGCAGCCGAGCATAAAATGCGTCGGCGCTTGCTGTCGGATACTGCGCCAACATCATGCTCGATTGAGTGGGGACGAAATCCAGCTTGCGCTCACGCAAGAAAGCTTCGATCACCTGCTTTTGCTGCCTGTGATTTTGATACGCAGTTTCGACGTAACTGTGGTCGTCAAGCACGAGACGCGCCGCATGCGCCGACAGCGACGAAATACTAAATCCTAATTCCAGTTTATCGAGCAGGGCAATCATGGTCGGCGAAGCAAATGCAAAACCGACCCGCATACCAGCCAGCCCATAAATTTTAGAAAACGTTCGCAGGCCGATGATTGGATGCGACGAGCGTTTAACAAGTTCGACCGTGCGCAAAATGCGATCATCCTCGCGATCAGAATATTGGATATAAGCTTCGTCGACAATCACCAGCAAGTTCGGCGGTAACTTTTTGAGGAAGCGCTCGAACTCGTCATGAAAAATCGGTACGCCCACTGGGTTGCTGGGGTGGATGAGGTATATCAGGCGTGTACGTTCAGTGACAGCTGCCAAGATTCCGTCGAGATTATGGCTGTATTTTTGTTGCGCATGCGCAACGAATGGAACTTTGCAGTTTTTGATAGCATAAATTCCGCATAGGCGATCGAAAACAAACCAGCTTGGGTCGTTGGATAAAACGATATCGCCGGATTGCGTAAACACCCGTAATAAGCGTTCGACCAGTTCGCTCGATCCATTACCGAAGGCCAATGCCTCGTGCGGCAACTCCAGCTGTGTGGCGACCGCTTCGCGCAACTCGGCATAATTGAAATCCGGATAGCGGTGCGAGTCAAAGTTATTACCTTGAGCACAGAGCCAATCGCGCACCACAGGGGGAGTGCCAAACTGGTTTTCTCCAAGCTCCAAAAACTCGACGTCTTCTGCGGAGAAGCCCGGTGGAAGTTGTCGCGGCTTGATTGGGAGCTTGCCGCCGTAGACGATGTTGGAGCACAACCAGGCCTCCTCTTCACCTTTGTCCTGATAACGCCAGGAAGCGAGCGTTCGCCCATGTATGGCGCCGGGCTCAGCCGTCGCGGCATACATAAACACCGGAATATGGATTTCGGGCGGCGGCAACTGTAGATAGGTTTCCAGCGGGAAATTTTTTTTGGTCATATCCGATTGGGTAGAACCTAGCTCAATCGCGAGCACGGTAATACCCGTGCCTTCGAGGTCGGCAGCAAAGTTGCGCGTCAAGGCTTCAAGCGCTGCCTTGGATGTGGCATAAGGCGCGAGCTTAGCCACTGGCGCCGCTGCTGCGCCGGACGATACATTGATGATCCTGCCGGCAACCTTATGCTCAATCATCCACAGTGTAAATGTCCGGCTCGAATAGAACGGCCCATCAAGGTTGATGCCCAACGTTTCACGCCATTCCTGCTCACTTACCTCCCAAGCGGCTGTCCCAAACGGTCCGGCAATCCCGGCGTTATTGATCAGAATATCCACCGTTCCAAATGCTGCGAGGGCACCATCCAGCAACGCTTCAACACCTTTAGCTGTTGAAACGTCGGCGCAAACCGCTGCTACCTGCCCGGCAAACTCGCGTTCGGCGTCGCACCGTGCGCGTTCGAGATCAGCCAGTTTGCGACCATTTAGCACCACTCGCGCTCCTTGGCGCAAGAACGCCTGACCGAGAACAAAGCCAACGTTTTTGGTCGAACCGGTAATAACGACGACTTTCCCCGCCAGGCCGGCAATATGCGTGGCAGCGGCAGCGCGCAGACCTTGCTCAGCTTGCGAATGGTGACGCCATATCCGAACCAGATTTCGAACTTTGGCGATTGCTTTTGCGATCAGAATCAATAGTGGACGTTTGAATGTCATGGGCGGATAATTTCTTGTGGAAAATGGAAACGTTTTTTTGCGATATTAAGGCCGCGACGGCAAGTCGAGTAGGATGCTGATAAGACGACATCCGGAACGGCGGACATTCCCAATACCAGTCCCATCGTGCGCTTGTCCGCACATAATCATGCATACCAGCCATTGTAGCATCGCTACGCGCTCTGAATAAATATCGCAAACGCGGCTGTTTTTTTCGTGCGGATGATGGTCGGGATAGTAGACTCAATTATCGCATCCAACCGCTCGTGTCAAAAGCTGGTGCATTTCACGCGGCGGCACGTAGACATTCGGTGCCGTTGGATTTGCGTATTCCACGTCATAAGCAATATCGAACAAACGTAAACAGGGGCTGCCCAGCATTGGCGGTAGCATTCGAGTGCTCCATCCGTCACGGTATCCACAAGCTATCCACGCGCCGCATCAGGCCGAGGTACGTGGCTTTAGCAAGTGATTTTAATGCTGACCGCATGGTGCTCCCATATGGACACCTCTAAAAATCCAACTTTCGTCGCCATACTGCGTTGCTCACAAAAAATTTCTCCTTACATATTAACTATATGCCGCGTCGCAATTTTTTGCTCGCGCCTTGTCTGGCTTAGAAACTTGAATTTTTAGAGATTCCCATATGCTTGTAGTAAATCTGCGAGAGTCGCTCAATTGCAGTGGCACCATTGAAATCTCGCCGCACCAGTTCCTGGCCACTGTGCCCAAGGCGGCGTGCGAACTCGGGGGCTTCGAGCAGCCGCGCCATTTGCTGGGCAAGGGCATCGGCCTGCACTGGCCGGGCAATCAGGCCAGTGCGCTCGTCGCGCAACCACTCGGTAACACCGCCGAGGCCGAACGAAACTACTGGCAGCCCATGCGCCGACGCCTCCAGGCCGCTCAAACCAAAACTTTCCGGAATCAATGACGGCAACACTAGCATATATGCACGAGCGAGCAGCGCGCTACGCTGATTGCTATCCGCGTTGGGCAGGATGGTAAGCCGCTCGCTCAAGCCGTATTGCGTGGCTTGAGCGATAAGCGCCGCGCGCAATGGACCATCGCCAAGCAGAACCGCATTCCAGGCGTGGGGTTCTACCCGTTTGAGCGCATCGAGCAGAACCAGCACACCTTTTTCGCTGGTTAAACGCCCCATGAAGACAATCAACGGGACACCCGCGCTTGATTGAGGCGCGCTAGGCACTGCAACTTCCGTGAAATTCGGCACCCGCGACAGCGATTGCGGCGCGAATCCATGCTGGAGGGCGAGCGCTTCCATATAGCGGCTCGGAACAATGATTTCCGCCAGACCGCGCCATGCGGCAAGCGCTGCTATTCCAGTAGGGACGGTTCTGAGCATTTTTAGCAGTTCAACAGGCGAGCTAGGCGAGTAGCAGCCGCTGGTGACGCAGCCCCAGCCGCAGCGCCGAACACACTCGCTTGCCTCCGGCTGCTTTAAGCGATCCGCGCGAAAACAGAAAGGCCTGACGTCGTGCAGGGTTCCGACCGTCGGCGCGAACCGTCCAAATGCGCTTACAAGTGTCGGGCTGATCGTCGTGAAACCGGCGTGCAGATGGATCAGAGCGGGATTAAAGTCGACGAGGCGCTGCTGCAGCGTACTGCGCAGACGCCAGCCTTGCAGGTGGTCGAACGTGCGCGGGAAGCGCTCTGCCGCAAAATCAGGGAGCGGCGTTTCGGGCGAATCGACCAACACCATTGCCCGTGCATCGAATCCGCGCGCACGCTGCAACGCGAGTAATCCGCGCACGTGCGTGACGACACCGCTCGCTTGCGTCGACGCATCCAGCACATGCAGCACGCGCGCCAAATCAGCCATTTTGATACTGGCGGTATAAATCGAGATAGGTTCGAATCGGGGAGACAAAAAATGCCTCGGCATAAGCGCCATCGGGCAATAATCCGGCCACCGCGCGAAACCGGTTCAGCCCCTGAGTGCCATTTAGATAATCGACATCCTTGAGCTGCGATTTATACGCGGCAATCGCCTGCCATTTGGAGGGCGCTTCTGCGCTGATATCAACCAAGGTATTGGCGACCAGCGGCGACCATATCTCATAAGCGGCGCAAGTCATGTTTTTGGTCCACGCGAGACGCCTACATATAGCTTCTAGACAAGCGTTGGCTGCAATATGATCGTGATGGCGATCAAGAAAGAAAGGCACAAAAACTATATCGGGACGCACCGCTTCAAAGTGGCGCAACAGCGCCTCCAGCAACGGCACATTAGCAGCCGATAGATGGCCATCATGCGCGCCGAGCAAAGTAAGCTCGGTCACACCAAGGGCGCGAGTCGCGGTTAGTGCTTCTTGCCGTCTCAGTGCGACCAAAGCGCGCTCGCGTTCAGCGCGAAGCGCAGGGTCGCGGATAGCACGCACTTCGGGATCGCCGTGCCGCCCGTCGCACAGAATAACGACGTCTACATGTTTGCCCGCATCGATATATTTTTTGATTGTCCCTCCACAGCCGATGGTCTCGTCGTCTGGATGCGGAGCAAGTACGAGAAC
Source organism: Gallionellaceae bacterium (assembly GCA_031420875.1). Lineage (GTDB taxonomy): Bacteria > Pseudomonadota > Gammaproteobacteria > Burkholderiales > Gallionellaceae > Nitrotoga. The sequence continues at coordinate 13,638 of JANONO010000297.1, forward strand.
TCGATCACCGGGTGGAATATCCACCACACGCACTGGCAATTCGGGCCTGGCAGACAACATTGAGCCGATCGCGGCACGCAGCGTATTATTGGTCGCGGTAACAAGGCTGCTAATTTTCATTGGCTACGCACCTGTCGCCACAGCACGAGCCCGGTTTTTGCGGCGCGTGCCACACACTCGCGCCAGCTCGAACTAAACGCGATGATGTCGCAAAACGGGTACTGCGTGGTGGCCGCTCCGCCCACCGCAAACACACGCTCGCGTCCCGATCCGAAATACCGACGCCATGGCTGCAACCATTCCAAAGTCAAAATCGGCGATTCATTGGCATCAAGCGCGGCTTCTCCGCCGCTGGTCAGAAAGCGCGCAAAATCGGTCGCCACCTGCGTTGATACAACCTCACTCATGACGAAACCGCGCTTTTCGCGGCAACCCAGCTTCTGACTCGAGCGGCTAATAATGCAGCGTTCGACAAACGATAAAGCAAATTTGGATACGCGCCAGGCCGAAAAAGCATAAGCCGCTGGTACTTCTGGGCATGCTCCGAATACGCGGTGACAAGCGCTGAATTGCCGTTCAGGTCCACCCACCGTATGTCGTTGGATGAGGCCCATTGAATCATTTCGCGCATCAGAAACCGACCCGGAGAAATATGTGCGAACGCTGGGTTGTAGAATATTTGCATCCCATAAAGCCGTTCGTCGGCACTATATGTCAACAAACATCCGGCCATTTCTCCATTCACTGAAAGCAAAAAAAGTTGAGTGTTCCCGGTTGGCGCCAGCCGTTGCGCAAGCATGCGATAAAATCTGGCTGCAGCCTCGGTCAGTGGCAGATGGGTGGCTTGGCCGCTACGGCCCTCCTCCTTCCAGCTTAAGCGCGCCAATTCAAACATGGATTCAAGCGCAATCGAAATTCGTGCCGGATCGGTCAGCGTCTCTATGTGTGTCTCCCCGTATGCCCTCAAGCGATTCGCCGCACTTCGGAAGCCTTTGCGAAAATTCGTGCTTTGCTCGGCGAGATATTGCTCCCAATTTCTGACCTTGAAGCCATATAGCGCATTTTCCAGCAAAATTCGAGAACGCAAGCCTGCATCCTGAGCGCAGCGGATTACCTCGGATGCATCTTCCAATTTTACCGATGGCAACACCAGAACATCCCAGTCGCGATCTCCCGCCAAATGTGCGAACGCAGCCTGCAGCACCGCCGCGCGTTGCTCCGGCTGGCATACCCACCCGCCTCGCAAATTGGCGCTTTCCAAATTGGCTGGCACGCTAAGCTGGCGAACAGGAAGCCAGTTTTTACCGGAGCGCGTTACATATTTTCGATCTTCTGGCTGCAAATCGTGGTAGACCGCCAAAGTTGACGACCGCTTAAGCTGCGCACCGACTAACGGCACAACGCCGAGCAGATGCTCACCCAAGCGAACTTCGAGCAAGCGCAAACGCTTGTTTTCACCGAACACTTCCATCCACGTTTGCACCCATTCCGGCGTGGTGAACAATGTAGAATCCCCTGCCATGGCTTGCAGCCGCCGCCACTCCCCCAGCAAACAGAGTTGCTGCGGAAACTCGCCATGCTCAATGACCGTGATCGTCATAGTTTACTTCCCTCTGTCCGCGGCGCGTACTCCGCTGACAATACATCTTTTGAAAGCCATTTTCCAAGGCGTGGAGTAGTCGTCCATAAGGCTGTGTATTGAAGACAAGGATATGATAATCATCTGGGAAATTGGAAAAGTGCTTTACTAACCGAGAGTCGCCATTCATATCCATGATGCGCGCTCCGTGGGCATGACCATGTGTGATCATCTCTCGGAACAGTAATCGTCCTGGAAAAAAACGAGCATATTCCGGATCGAAATACGTTTTGCATCCGAACAGACGGTGTTTATAAAATAAGGCTAGCATACCTGAAAATACGGTGTCGCCGTCTAACAGCTTCGCGTACCGCCGCTAGATCAGTTTCGTTGGTGAGAAATGCAATATCAGGCTGCATTGTCAATCACGGCGGGAGCACGGAAGCCGAAGTGGTTGCGCGCGCAGTACAAAGCCCGACCAAACCAGTTGCGCGAGTAAATCCGCAAGCGAAAGTGATTGATCCCCTCGCTGGTCCAGCGCTGAAAAGCCGCCGAATCGCCATTAAAATCGACGGCTTTCTCGCCGCGCTCCCACGCACTCTTCAACATCTCGAAATACAGCAGCGTACCCGGCGAAGCAGAGGCCAAATCTGGATCGTAATAGGTGGTAAAGACATACAGCACCCGCTCTAGCCTCAGCAAGGTAATCGCCGCTACCAGCCGTCCGTTAATACGCATGGCCCAAAATTCGCCTAGCCTATCTTCTGGCATATCGCTAAACAAAAGCTCACAAAACTTCAGGTCGGCGTCGCCCATCGAAGAATGCGAGCCCTGACCCTGCCAACTCCTCTTTTCCAGCTCAAACAACTGGGGCAAGAATGCAAGCATCGCCGCACGCGAATAAATGCGCTCGACTTCAGGATTCCCGTGCGCCTCCAGGCGTTTGCGGAATTTTTTAATTTGCCAGCGGAAGTTGCCCGATCGCCCACGCAAGTATTCGTCCCAGGTTCCCACAACGGGCAGCAGCCTGTGGGTGCGGGCGCGGCGCCATTCGTCCGCCGCGAAGCCATTTTGTTGCGCCGCTTGCATCAGAAGCGGATATAAAACGGAATTTTCTGGTATGTTTTCCAGATCAAAAATATCCCAACTCCATCTGTCACGCCTAAGGTGACGCAATACCGCTGCGATGCACACCCCGGCGTCATCGGCCACTAGTGCATCGCTGCGTAAAACGTGTGCGTTTATGATAAAACTGACCCGGCGGATCGGCACGCCACTGACTGTCCAGCGTGTCTTCATGAACGGGAAAATCGCCACAACGGTACCGCTGCGACGAACCACGAAGGTATATTGCGTCGCCTCGCTGCCGAATGAGCTCCACCATGCCATCACATACGCGTGATCCAAAAAAATCGTGGGCGCGTTATGCAATTTGCGAAGTCGCTCCCATTCTGGCTTTAATTGTTCCAATTTCTGCGTGGTGGTAATTATCTCAATTTCGAGCGCATTTTCCACGGACGTTTCGGCAGGCTGAAAGCTTGGGCACCGCATTATTTAATACACCAGCTTCCATAACAACAGCAGCAGTAATATGCTGGTACCCAATAGAAGCGCCAGCAACAAACAGAGTTCCAGCATTTTCTGGTCTACTTTGCACTGTGCGGGCTGAACCACCGTAGCCAGTTCATTACGGCTAAGCCACCTTCCCTCGAAAGGAATCAAGCCCCCCGCACGTCGCAACTCGAACGCCTTGTGCAGCATTTGTCGGACGGCTCGCTCACGCTCTTGTGCATCATTCTCTTGGTTGGCATCTGTCATGATGGAATGATGTGAAAAACCTTATTAATAACGATGAAGTTTGCAAACGTCACTAAACAAGCCACTAATAAAGCCAGATGGATTGCGCCAAGTATGGCCAACAGTTTTGCCCGGGACGCGCGCTGCTTTACCCCGGGCACTATATCCTGCGTTTCGAGCTCGTGCTGGGCAGCCACATATTGTTCGAGCAGCAACTCCTGCGCCAATTCCATCGACTGTGTCATGATTGTAGTTGCTCAAGAGGGGACAGATCCATCTGATTTTTAATTCTGTTTTGTTTCAGCATTTTTAAATAATCTAGAAACAATACGTAATATGCGCCGACGATAAAGCCGAAAATTACCGAGACAATCACATTGAGCAACGGGATCGGAAATGCCGGCTGCTCAGGCGGAAAAGCATGTTCAAGAAGAACGATAGTCGACTGAGGAGAGTGGTTTTGTACTGTGACGTCCAGCAAGGATTTCTCAATCTGCGCTTGCAGCCCTTCCAGAATGCGCTTCTCGTTTCGCTGTGCTTCGAGGCCGACCAATTTTGGTGCCATTGTGCGCATATCGCGGTTCAGATCTTTAAGCGTGACCGCCAACGCATCAAGCTTCGCTTCGAGATATTTGAGCTCATTTGTTTTTTCGATCAGTTGCATTCGCAGGTTCTCATATACTGAACCCGGCTGTTTCGAGCGGCTATTGCTTAGGCGCGAGATTTCAGTGTTAAGCGCCTGCTTTGCGGTACTGAGTTCGGCTTGCAGCTCTTTGAATCGCGCGTGACTTGGCTTCAGTTCGGCGCGCGGCCGCGCGCTATTGATTTCCAGCTCGGTAATCTTCTGTTTCAGCGCCTCGATTTGCGGGTTGGTCATAACCTCTTCGTCTGGCCTGTAGCTTTCCCTTTCCTCCGACAGTTGCTGCTCGATCTTTTTGATGCGCTCCTTGGTCGCTGCCACATCGGCACGCGTTACCCTGAGTTCCTGCTCGAAATTTTTTGCGAGTTCGAGCCATCCCTCTCCTTCACCGGACGAAATGATGGAGTTTTTCTCTTCATATGCTAGTAGCGCTTTGCGCCCTCCATCCAGCCTGCGATTTACCTGTTCGATCTGTACGCGCAACGCTCGTTCAGTGGCGGAACTACGCTTTGCCAACGCATTAGATTGAAATTCGTCGAATGCGAGCGGAAACGCATTGGCAATTTCCGCCGCAAGCACCGGATCGGTATCGCGAACATACACGTCTATCGTAAAACCATTGCCGACCTTAAAATCGACATTCTTGCTAAAAAATTTTAACGGTTTGACTGGAAATTTGGCCTGCACGGCGCGTTGTATATCCTTGCTGCGCAGGATGCCAATGTTGGCACCAGACGATTTTTCTTCCGGGAACGGCAATAATGCTTGCGGCGAACTACCCAATAGCTCAGTATTGGGTTGATACGGCAAATAAAATGCTGATTTGGCTTCATAAACAGACGGCATCAGAACACTGACTACGTAAGCGAACACGCCTGCCATCAGCGCGATTAGCAAAATCGTTTTCTTGTTCGAATACAGTACTATCCAGTAATCGGAAAGCGTTCGGTTTTCCATGGTTTTTGTGGATTAGATTTCCAAGTGCTATGAACTTATAGAACAGAAACAACAAAATGGTGGCTTGGGGTCAAGCGCCTTTCTAATTTCGTACTTTTTGAAGGATACCTCAAAAGGATGATGCAATAGGAAAGTTTTTATAGCGTTATGACGGAAAGGGGCGGGCATTCTGAAAATGCCCCGCTCAATAAGGGGCTGCCAACTCCCCTACTCCCGCTACGCCGGGGTCCGGCAATCCGCCAACCCCTTCGCCGCTGGGCTTATCCCCAAACCTGCCGTACTGCTACACAGAACGGCCTACACCTAAAGACAAACCCCTAACTGCACCGGCTTTTGAATCGGTTGC